>DASSLQ010000062.1:0-5870 GCA_035689325.1 Burkholderiales bacterium
TTCGGCATCGCCACCGCCACCAGCGTGCTCGCGGGCGCCATGCTGATCATCGTCGGACCGGTGGAGCCCGGCATGGATCGCGAATACATCGGGCGCACCTTCGCCGTGGTCGTGCTGGCGGGCCTGGGCAGCATGACCGGCACGGTCGCCGCCGGCCTCGTCCTCGGCATCTCGGAATCGATCGTGCTGATCCATCCGAGCCTTGGCGCCTCGTGGGCGCCGGCGGTGTCCTTCATCCTGCTGCTCGTGATCCTCGGCGTGCGGCCGCAGGGACTGTTTGGAAGATGAGAGGCCGATGAAATTCTGGATCGGCACGGCAGTCGTGGCGGCGGCACTTGTGGGCATGGCGGCCTTCGTCCAATACGAGTATTTCTTCTTCGCCGGCTACACTGTGCTGATGTTCGTCGTGCTCGCGACCGCGTGGAACATCCTCGGCGGCTACGCGGGCTACGTGAATTTCGGGACGCCGGCGTTCTTCGGGCTGGGCGCGTACAGCGCGGCGGTGCTTTACAAAGCGACAGCCGCGCCGCTCGTCGTGCAAATTGCGCTCGCCGCTGCCATGGCCGGACTGCTCGGCTTCGGCGCCGGGCTGCTTACGCTGCGCCTGCGCGGCATCTTCTTCGCCATCGCTACGATCGCCGTGACCGTCATCATGCAGACGGTATTCATCAACTGGCGCTACGCCGGCGGCGCGACCGGCCTGCAGCTCCTGCGGCCGCCACCGATAGCGCCCTTCGAGTCCTACATCAAGATGCTGTTCATCGTCATGGGCGCCGCGGCGATCGCGTCGGTGGCCCTCGCGCGCTACGTCGAGCGCTCGTGGATCGGCCGCGGGCTGCGGGCGATCCGCGACAGCGAGGAGGCGGCGGAGGCGAGCGGCGTGCCGACGCTCAAGCTCAAGCTCTTCGCCTGCACCGTGTCGGGCGCGCTAATGGGCGTCGCCGGCGCGCCGATGCCGATGTATCTGTCGTTCATCGAGCCGGCGTCCACCTTCAACCTCAACTACGCGATCGGCGCGCTCGCGAGCCCCATGATCGGCGGCACGGCGCACTGGCTCGGGCCCGTGATCGGCGCCGTGCTCCTGTCATCGCTCCAGCAGATCGTCACCGTGACCGTGTCCAGCGAGATGAACGTGCTGCTGGTCGGAGCGCTGCTCGTAGTCTTCATCGTCGCCGCGCCCGAAGGTATCCTCGGCCTCGCGCGGCGCCTGGTCGGCAGGCGATGAGCGCGCTGCTCGCGGTGCGCGGGGTGTCGAAGAGCTTCGGCGGCTTCGCGGCGCTGACCGAAGTGAATCTGGAGGTCGCGCCGGGCGAGCGCTTCGGGCTGATCGGGCCCAACGGCTCGGGCAAGACCACGCTGATCAACTGCGTGTCCGGCCTGCTGCGCAACGACGCCGGCTCGATCGTCTTCAACGGCGAGGAGGTCGCGCGCCTGCCGGCCTATCAGCGCACGCGGCGCGGCATCGCGCGCAGCTTCCAGGTGCCGCGGCCTTTCCATACCATGACCGTGCTCGAGAACCTGCTCGTGCCCTCGGCCTATGTTGCGCACATGAAGGATGCCGAGAGCGAGGCGACGGCGCAGGAGATCCTCCGGCGCATCGGCCTTGCCGACAAGGCCGCCGCACACGCCAGCGAGCTCTCCCAGGTCGAGTTGCGCAAGCTCGAGCTGGCGCGCGCCATGGCGTCGCAGCCGAAGCTCCTCATCTCCGACGAAGCGATGGCCGGTTTGGCCGGCAACGAGATCGACGAGGTGCTCGGCATCCTGTTCAAGCTGAACGAATCGGGTATCACCATCATCATGATCGAGCACATCATGCAGGCGGTGATGCGCTTCTCGCAGCGCGTCGTGTGCCTCGACGCGGGACGCATCATCTGCGAAGGCACGCCCGCCTCGGTCGTCCAGAACGCCGACGTGCAGAAGGCCTACCTTGGCGCTTGAGCTCATCATCCGCGATGTCGGCGCCGGCTACGGCGCGGTGCGCGCGCTCCACGGCATCTCGCTTTCGGTAAAGCGCGGAGAGACGGTCGCGCTCCTCGGCACCAACGGCAACGGCAAGAGCACGCTCATGAAGTGCGTAATGGGCATCGTGCGCCCGACGAGCGGCAGCGTTATGCTGAGCCTCGATGGCGCGGCGCACGATCTCACGCGGCTCTCGACCGAGCAGATCGTCAATCTCGGCGTCGCCATGGTGCCGGAGGGCCGGCGCCTGTTTCCCAAACTTACGGTGGAGGAGAACCTGCTCCTCGGTGCCTATCGCCCGCTCGCGCGGCACGAGATCACGCGCAACCTCGCGTTCGCCTACGAGGCTTTTCCGGTGCTTGCGGAGCGCCGCCGCCAGCTTGCCGGCTCGATGTCCGGCGGCCAGCAGCAGATGCTTGCCATCGCGCGCGCGCTGATGTCCGCGCCGAAGCTGCTGCTGGTGGACGAGCCGTCGGTCGGCCTTGCGCCGATCCTGGTCTCGCATACCATCACCAAGATCAAGGAACTGAAGGAAAGCTGCGGCCTGACAGTGCTCATGGCGGAGCAGAACTTCCACCAGGCGATCCGCATCGCCGATCGCGGCTACATCATCGTGCACGGCGAGATCGTGTTCCAGGGCGACGTGCAAGCGCTGGAGAGGAACGAACTCGTGCACAGCTACTACCTCGGGACGGGCAAAGGATGAGCCGGAGCGTGCTGGTGAAGCGCATTGCCGCCTCCGCGTTCGTGCTGGTGGGCGGCTTCGCGATCGTCAAATATCTGTGGCCAGAAGGGGTCACCGGGCTGCCGCTGCATGAGCTCACGGTCGGGCACATCCTCACCACCGCCGGCGCGGTGGTCGCGGCGCTCGTGAGCCTCGGCCTCGTCTGGTCTTTCTGGACGGAAAAATGAGCTCGGTTCGCAACCTGCCGATCGGCTGGTTCGGCGCGGTGATGGGCCTTGCCGGCCTTGGCCTCACGGCGCGCGCGGCCGCGCCGGTGCTGCCGGGCTATGTGCGGGCGCCCGCGTATGTGACCGAGCCCTGGGTGGCGCTTGGCGTCATCGCGTTCGCGGTGCTGGCGCCGCTTTACATCGCCAAGCTCGCGCGCCATCCGGACGCGGTGCGCGAGGAGTTCATCCAGCCGCTCACGCTCGGCTTCTGCGGCACGCTGCCGGTCGGCATGTTCCTCATCGGCGGCGCGCTCGCGCCGTACTGGTTCGCGCTCGCCAACGCGATCTGGTGGATCGGCTTTGCGCTGCTCCTCGCGTTCCAGGTCTGGACGCTCATATGCTGGCTCTCGGGAGGCATCGAGCTCGCGCAGATCAACGCCGGGTGGCTGATCATCATGGTGGGCGGCATCGTGGCGCCGGGTCCTGGCATCGCGCTTGGGCACGGCGACGCGTCGCGCTTCATCTTCGACATCTCGGCCACCGCGGCGCCGATCCTGATGGCGCTGCTTTTCTACCGGGCGATCGTCGGCGCGCCGCTCGCCGAGCGGCTGCGGCCGACCTGGTTCATCCTGCTGGTGCCCCCCTCGCTCATCTACGCGAACGGGCTTGCGCTCTATCCCGGCGCGGATTTCCTCGAGGCGCTCTACCCGTTCAGCCTCGCGCTGGCGGCGGCGCTCCTGATCGTGTCGCGCGATTTCCGGCGCTGGCCGTACGGCCCGGCCTGGTGGGCCTTCACGTTTCCGCTCGATGCGCTCGCTTACGCTGCCGCGCGCTATGCCGAGGATCATCCGGCGCCGCTCTGGAAGGCGGCGGCTGCGCTTACGCTCGTGCTCGCCGCCGCTTTCGTCCTGCTCGCGCTCGCGAAGTCCGCCGCGGCGCTGCCGTTGCCCGCCGGGCGGCGTACTCCTCGCAGCGGCGCATCGCCGCCGGCGTGAACTCGGCCTGCGGCTGGTTGCCGCCGATCACGAACATGAGGAGATGCTCCTTCCCCGGCTCGCCGTAAGTGACGTTCATGAAGCGCCGCGCGACGCCCGGCGGGAAGGAGATGACGTCGTAAGGATCGAGGTCGATGGACTGCGTCGCTTCGCCCTCGTTCCACTCGCAGCGCCAGCGCCCGGTCATCGCGATGAAGGTCTCGTTGGTGTCGTGATTGTGCATCAGCGGGCCTTTGCCCGGCTTGGCCTTGCAGTAGCCGAGGTTGAATCCTTCGGCGATCGCGATCGCCGGCATCGACGAGGCGTCGTCGCCCACCGGCGACGTGGCGGCGCCGCTCGCGCGCTCCATCGGCGGCTGGAAGCCGATCACCGCATAGAGCTTGCGCCGGCACTCCGGCAGCGGGCTGTCCGGCAGCCCGCCGTCGGAGCCCTGCAGTTTCTTGAATCGCGCGACACGCGTCATCATCTCGTCGCGCGACCAGGTACGGATCTGTCTCCAGTCGTTCATGACTACCTCCTACACTCCGATGGTACGGCCTAGCGTATATTCGCCGACGGGGGAATCCAGCGGAGATGCTGTGAAGTGAGGCTGCGCTCGCACCTCATCGCGCTCGTCGGCGCCGCCGTGCTGCCGCTCCTGCTCTTTGCCGTTCTGATCGTGCGCCAGGACGTCGCCGAGCGACGCCAGATCATGGACCGCGGCATGCAGGACACGGTGCGGGCACTCTCGCTCGCCGTCGACGGCGAGGTCAAGACCTCGCTCGCCGTGCTGCAGACGCTCGCGAGCTCGCCGTTCCTCGATCGCGGCGACCTGGCGCATTTTCACGAGGTGTGTGTGCGCACCATGCGTGGGCATCCAGACGCCTATGTCGTGCTGTTCGACCCGAGCGGCAAGCCGCTGCTCAATTCCAGCCGCGACTACGGAGCGGCGCTGCCCAATCCGCTCACCGGCACGCGCCGGGCCGGCGCCGACCCGCGCTACCCGGACGTGCCGCTCGGCGGCGGCGGCCCGGTGAAGAACGCGCTCGAAAGCGCCGCGCCGGTGGTCTCGGACCTTTTCATCTCCCTCCTTACGCACGCGCCGCGCATCAGCCTCGACATTCCCGTGGCGCGCGCGGGCGAGCTGCGCTACGTGCTCGAGATGTCAATCGATGCAGGCGAATTTACACGCGTGCTGCAGGCGCAGCGCCCGCCCGCCGATTCGGTGCTCTCGCTCGTCGATCGCCGTGGCATCATCATCGCGCGCACGCGCAATGCGACGGAGCGGGTCGGAAAGCGCGTTGCGCCGGAGCTCGCCCAGCAGATCTCGGCCTCGGACCTCGGTTCGGGCGCCGGACACACCGCTAAAGGCATGCTGCTCTATCGCGCGCACGCGCGTTCGCCGCTCAGCGGCTGGACGACGTCGCTCGGCGTGCCGAAAACCGTGGCGCTCGCGCCGCTCAGCAACATCCTCGCGCTCCTTGCCGGCGGCGCCGCCATTGCCATCCTGCTCGGGCTGGCGGCGGCGCTCACGATCGGGCGGCGCATCTCCGGGCCGATCTCGGCGCTCGCCGGTTCCGCGGGCAAGCTTGCGCGCGGCGAGCAGGCCGAGGTCAATGTGCGCGCGGTGCGCGAGCTCGACGAGCTGCACGGCGCGCTGGTGGCGGCCGGCGCCTCCGCGCGCCAGGTCGACGAGGTGCAGGCCGCGAGCCGCGCCAAGGACGAGTTCCTGGCGATGCTCAGCCACGAGCTGCGCAATCCCCTCGCGGCGCTCACCGCCGCCGCGCATGTGCTGAAGATCGCCGACCCGGCGAGCGACGACGCGGCGAAGGCCGCCGGCGTGGTCGAGCGCCAGACGCGGCACATGTCGCGGCTCATCAGCGACCTCCTCGACATCAGCCGCGTCACGCACGGCAAGTTCGCGCTCGACCGCGAGCGCTTCGACCTCGGAGAGGCCGTGACGCGGCTCGTGAACGTGTGGCGTGTCTGGGGGCGCTTCGAGCGCCACAATGTCGCGCTGCGCACGGCCCCGGTCTGGATCGACGC
>DASSLQ010000063.1:0-36696 GCA_035689325.1 Burkholderiales bacterium
CTGGTAGATCGCGTTGTACGGCCAGACTTGCCACGCGGGCGCGCTGAAGCGCGCGTCCTGTTCGAGCGGCTCGATGCACGGCGCGGACGCGCGGCTGCGCGCCAGCTGGGCGAGATAGTCGGCATAGCGCGTCCATTTGCGCGCGGCCTTGCGCGCGAGCTCGGCCTGCTTGCCGGGCGAGGAGGCGAGATGCAGCCACCAGTCGGCGAACGCCAGGCCGAGCGAGGCCGGCGAAACGCCGAAGGCGGTGCGTGCGAGCAATGCGCGCGGCACACGATCGGCGCCTTGCGCCATCAATGCCGCGGAATCGATATCGTCAGGTTTCATGGCACTTCCATGCTAGGCGCCGCCGCCGCCACCCCATTGATGTGGATCAAAGCGCGGGCGGCGCGAAGCGGAAAAGCGCCGCCGCCGGCGGCCAGTAGATCGTGGCGGCGAGCGCCGCGAGCGCGCCGCCCGCGATCCACCAGAGCGCAGCATTGCGCGCGGTGAGCGAGGGCCGGGAGGCGAAGATCAGCGCCACGTTGCCGAACACGATGCCGGCGAAGGCGATTGCGCGTGCCTCGGCCTCGGCGCGCCCCGCATGCAGCGCCCACGCGTAGAGCGCGAGCACGGCGATGAGCACCGCCACGCCCAGCACGAAGCTCGTGGCGAGCATGCGGCCATCGAAAAGCCGCGCCCCCGGCGCCCGCGGCGGCTTGTGCATGGCGCGTGCGTCGCTCGGCTCGGCTTCGAAGGCGATGGAGCACGCCGGGTCGATGACGAACTCGAGAAACACGATGTGCAGCGGGAAGAGCACGAGCGGCCAGCCGAAAACGAGCGGCGCGAACGCCACGCCCGCGGTGGGCACGTGCACGGCCACGATGTAGCGCATCGCCGCACGGATGTTCTCGTAGATGCGCCGCCCGAGCTGCACCGTCTCCACCAGCGAGCCGAAATCGTCCTCCAGCAGCACGAGCGCGGCCGCCTCGCGCGCGACGTCGCTGCCGCGCCGTCCCATGGCGATGCCGATGTGCGCGCTTTTCAGCGCCGGCGCGTCGTTCACGCCATCACCGGTCATCGCCACCACTTCGCCCGCGGCCTTGTATGCGGCGACGAGCCGCAGCTTCTGCTGTGGCCGCACGCGCGCAAAGACGCTCGCGCGCTCCACCGCTCGCGCGAGCGCCGCATCGTCCATGGCGTCGATCTCGGCGCCGCTGATGGCTTCGCCGGCGTCGATACCAGCCTGCCGGGCAATCTCGAGCGCGGTGCCGGGGAAGTCGCCGGTGATCATCACGACGCGGATGCCGGCGCGGCGGCAGAGTGCTACCGCCGCCGGCACGGAGGCGCGCAGCGGATCCGCCAGCGCCAGAAAACCGACCCAGCGGTACGCGTAGCCAGCCGGATCGGCGAGCGGCGCACCGTGGTGCTCGGCCTGCGCCACGCCGAGCAGGCGCCAGCCGCGCGATGACGCGCGCGCTACTTCCGGCAGCAGGTCCTGGCGACCGCAGAGGCCGAGCACTGTCTCGGGCGCGCCTTTGACCGCGACGCGCAGCGCGCCGTCCGGTGCGCGCCACGCGTGGCAGACCGCGAGGAAATCCGGATCGAGTGGATAGTCGAGCTCCAGGCGCCACTTCGCGCGCGCCGTATGCGCGTCGCTGCTCGCCGCGGCGACGATGGCGCGGTCCATCGCGTCGTAAGGCTCGAGCTCGCAAGCGAGCGCCGCGACATCGATCATGGCCTGAGGCGTCTCGACGACGCTCATGCGGTTCTCGGTCAGCGTGCCGGTTTTGTCGACGCAGAGCACCGTCGCCGCGCCCAACATCTCGATCGCGCTCATGCGCCGCGTCAGCACGCCGCGGCGCGCGATGCGCCAGGCGCCGAGCGCGAGGAACACGGTGAGGACGACCGGAAATTCCTCGGGCAGGAGCGCCATCGCGAGCGTCACGGCCGCGAGCACGGCGCCGAGCGCATCGCCGCGCGTCAGGAAATGCGCCGCGGCCACCGCGAGGCAGAACACCGCGGCGAACAGCGCCACCAGCTTGACGAGGCGGCGCGTCTCGCGCTCGAGCGCCGTCGGCTCCGCCTCCAGGGTGGCGAGCGAGGCACCGATACGTCCGAGCTCGGTGCGCGCGCCGGTCGCTGAGACCGCGGCGCGTCCCTGCCCTTTCACCACCAGCGTGCCCGAGTACACCGCATCGCCGGGTGCCTTTGCCACCGGCAGCGACTCGCCGGTAAGGAGCGACTCGTCGAGCTCGAGCTCGTTCACCGCCGCGAGGCGCGCATCGGCGGCCACCCGGTCGCCTTCGGCGAGCAGCATGAGATCGCCGCGCACGACCTCGGCGCCGGCAACGCGCCGGCGTTCGCCGTCGCGGATGACGAGAGCGCGCGGGCTCGCGAGCTCGCGCAGCGCCTCGAGCGCGCGCTCGGCGCGGCGCTCCTGCACCACCGCGATCGCGATGATCAGCACCACCGAGCCGCCCAGAACCAGCGCTTCGCGCAGGTCGCCGAGCACCACATAGATTGCCGCCGCAGCGATCAGCAGAGCGAACATCGGCTCGCGCAGCACTTCGAGCGCGAGGCCGAGCAGGCGGCGCCCGCGCGACGCGGGAAGCGCGTTCGGGCCTTCGGCGGCAAGGCGCGCCGCAGCTTCGGCGGAGGTGAGTCCCGTGTCCAAGGGCGCAGTATCAGCCCCAGCGCCCGCGCACATTTGACGTTGGTCAACATTGCCGCGCGCCCGCCTGCGCACAATCGATCGGTGGAATTGAAAGCCGCGCGCTACCCCGCTCATCTCGCCGGCCGGCACCGGCTGGCCGATGGCCGCCAGGTGGTCATTCGCCCGGTGCGCACGGACGACGAGGAGGCCGAGCGCGCCTTTTTCGCCGGACTGTCCGAGAACACGCGCTGGCTTCGCTTTCAGCGCTTCACCGGCGCGATAAACGACGCGCTCATGCAGTTTTACACGCACATCGACTACGACCGGCACATGGGGTTCGTCTGCGACTTCGAGGGGGCAATCGTCGGCGATGCGCGTTACGTCGCGAATCCCGGCACGAGGAGCTGCGAGCTCGGCATCGTGATCGCCGACGACTGGCACCACAGCGGGATCGCGCAGCTGCTGATGGATGCGCTGATGCGCGCGGCGCAGGCGCACGGCTTCGAGACGATGGAGGGACTGGTGCTCGCCGACAACGCCGACATGCTCGGCTTCGTCAGGGAGCTCGGCTTCGCGATCGAGCCGCTGCCGCAGGAGCCGACGCTCGCACGCGTCGTGAAGCGGCTTTGAACGCGGCCAGCGTATTCACGGCGCGCGGGCTGACGAAGTCCTACCGCATGGGCGAGACGACGGTGCACGCGCTGCGCGGGGTCGACCTCGACATCGATCCCGGCGAGTTCATCGTGCTGCTCGGCCCCTCGGGCAGCGGCAAGTCGACGCTGCTCAACATCCTCGGCGGCCTCGATACGCCGAGCTCGGGCGCGGTGCACTTCCTGGAGCACGACCTCGGCCACGCGGACGAGGCGGAGCTCACGCGCTATCGGCGCGAGCACGTCGGCTTCGTGTTCCAGTTCTACAACCTCATCGCGGCGCTGACCGCGCGCGAGAACGTCGCGCTCGTCACGGACATCGTGCCGGCGGGCATGCCGCCCGCCGAGGCGCTCGCCTGGGTGGGGCTCGCCGAGCGGCTGGATCATTTCCCCTCGCAGCTCTCGGGCGGCGAGCAGCAGCGCGTGGCGATCGCGCGCGCCATCGCGAAGAAACCGCAGGTGCTGCTGTGCGACGAGCCGACCGGCGCGCTCGACTACGAAACCGGCAAGCTGGTGCTGGAGGTCATCGCGCGCATCAACGCCGAGCTCGGCACTACCGCAGTCGTGATCACGCACAACGCGGCGATCGCCGGCATGGCCGACCGGGTGCTCAAGCTCGGCGACGGGCGCATCGTCGCGGCCGAGAAGCCGCCGCGCAAGCTCGCGCCCTCGGAGATCAGATGGTGAGCGCGCTCGACCGGAAGCTCCTGCGCGACCTGTGGTCGCTCAAGACCCAGGTGCTTTCGATCGCGCTCGTCATCGCCTCGGGCATCGCCGGCTTCATCGGCTGCTTCTCGACCTACGAGTCGCTGCGCTGGTCGCGCGAGAACTACTACGACAGCGCGCGCTTCGCGCACGTGTTCGCGTACGCCAAGCGCGCGCCGCAGTCGCTCGCGGCGCGCATCGGCGAACTCCCCGGCGTGGCCGAGGCCGAGACGCGCGTAGTGCGCGACGCGCAGCTCTCGCTGCCCGGCGTGACGCCGCCGATGATCGCGCGGCTGATCGGCCTCGATTTCGCCCGTCCTGCGGGAATGAACCGGCTCACGCTGACGCGCGGGCGCTGGCCCGCGCCGGGCGCGGCGCACGAGGTGCTCGTCAACCAGCGCTTCGTCGAGGCGCGTGGGCTCCGGCTCGGCGAGCGGCTGCAGGTGCTGATCAATGGCAAGCTCGAGTCGCTCGCCTTCGTCGGCGCAGTGCTCACGCCCGAGTACATCTATCCCACGCGCGGCGGCGCCCTGCCCGACGACGAGTGGTTCGCGATCGTCTGGATGGATTCGCAGGCGCTCGCCGCCGCATTCAACATGGAAGGCGCATTCAACTCGGTGCTCCTGCGGCTGCAGCACGGAGCGTCGCCCGAGCGCACCGCCGAGGCGCTCGATGGCCTGCTCGCGGCGTACGGCGGCCTCGGCGCCGCGGGCCGCGCCGACCAGGCGTCTGATCGGATCCTCACCCAGGAGATCAACCAGCAGCGCGTGTTCGGCACCGTGCTGCCGGCGGTGTTCCTGTTCGTCGCGGCGTTCATCCTCAACGTGGTGCTGCACCGCCAGGTGAACGCGCAGCGCGCAGAGATCGCGGCGCTCAAGGCGCTCGGCTACGACGATCGCTGGATCGCGGTCCATTACCTGAAGTTCGCCTCGGTGATCGTGCTGCTCGGCGTCGTCCTCGGCATCGCCTTCGGCCACTGGTTCGGCACGGCGATGACCCGCCTCTACACCAACCTCTTCCACTTCCCCGACTTTCACTTCTTCATGCCGGCGTGGGTCGTGCTCGGCGGCGCGGCGCTCGCGGTGGCCGCGGCCTTCGGCGGCGCGCTCGCCGCGCTCGGCGGCGTCGTGCGCCTGAAGCCGGCCGAAGCCCTGCGGCCGCCCGCTCCCGCAGAGTTCCGCCCGCTGCTCGTGGAGCGCCTCGGCGTGCCGCAGCTGCTGACGCCGTCGCAGCGTATGGTCATGCGCAGCCTCGAGAGGAAGCCGCTGCGCGCGCTGGTCACCGTTGCCGGCATCCTCGCCTCGGTCGCGATCCTGATCGCCGGCACGTTCTGGGCCGACGGTCTCGAATGGTTCATCGACGTGCAGTTCAACAAGGTGCAGCGCGCGAATGTCACGATCGCTTTTGCCGAGCCGGTGCCAGCCGATGTGGCGCGCGAGCTCGGCCGGCTGCCCGGCGTGCTGCAGGTGGAGGCGACGCGCGCCATCCCGGTGCGGCTTCGCGTCGGCACGCGCACGTATCGCACGGCGCTTTCCGGCGTGGCAGACGATGCGCGGCTCGGACGCATCCTCGATGCGAAGCTCGTCGAGACGAGGCCGGTGCCGGGCGGCGTGCTCCTCACGCGGCGCCTCGCCAGGCGCCTGGACGTCTCGCCCGGCGGGCGCGTGCAGGTCGACCTGCTGGAGGGTCGTCGCGTGAAGGCGGAGCTCGTCGTCGCCGGCACCGCCGACGAGATGGTGGGCATGAATGCCTGGATGCGGCTCGAAGATCTCAACCGCCTCGCGCGCGACGGCGACGTGGTCTCGGCCGCGAGCCTGCTCGTCGACCGCGCCGACGAGCCGGCGCTGCTCGCGCGCCTGAAGGAGAGCCCGGCGGCGGCGAACGTGATCGTCATGCGCTCGCTGCTCAAGACCTTCCGCGACACGAGCGCCTACAACATCCTCTTCTTCACCACGGTGCTCTCGCTCTTCGCCGCCACCATCGCCGCCGGCGTCGTCTACAACAACGCGCGCATCCAGCTCGGCGAGCGCGCCTGGGAGCTCGCCAGCCTGCGCGTGCTCGGCTTCACGCGCGGCGAGGTGTCGCTGCTGCTTCTCGGCGAGCTCGCGCTCGAGATCGCGGCCGCCATCCCGCTCGGTTTCCTCGCCGGCTACTGGCTATCGGCGCTCATCCTCGTGTTCATGGAGCAGGAGGTGTTCCAGTTCCCGCTCATCCTTTTCCGCAGCACCTATCTCTATGCCGGCGTCATGATCGCGGCCGCCGGCGTGCTGAGCGCGCTCATCGTGCGTAACCGCATCGACCGCCTCGACCTGGTGGCGGTCCTGAAGACACGCGAATGAACACACGAACGAAGATCGCATTGGGCATCGTCGTTGCCGGTGTCGCGGCGGCCGTCGTCTGGGCGCTGCAGCCACGGCCCGTGCTGGTGGAGACGGCGAGCGTTACGAGCGGCGTGTTCGAGCAGACGGTATCGGACGACGGCAAGACGCGGGTGCGCAACCGCTATGTGGTCGCGGCACCGCTCGCAGGCCACCTCGACCGCATCCGCTTCGATGCCGGTGACTGGGTGAGAGAAGGCGACGTCATCGCGCGCCTCAACCCTACCGCGCCCGCCTTTCTCGACGCGCGCACCGCGCGCGAGCTGCAGGCGCGCATCGGCGCGGCCCAGGCACAGCTCGCGCGCGCAAGCGCCGAGTCGGCGAAGGTCCAGGCGCAGCGCGACCAGGCGCGCGCCGATCTCGAGCGGCAGTCGCGGCTCTCCAAAGAAGGGTTCGTTTCGCCCACCGTACGCGAGCAGGCGGAGCTCACGATGCGCACCGCCGAGCGGGCGTTCGACGCGGCACGCTTCGGGCAGGCAGCGGCCGGCCACGACCTCGAGCAGGCAAAGGCGGCGCTCACGCGCTACAAGGAGGGAACCGGCGACAAGTGGGACGTGACCTCGCCGGTCAGCGGCAGCGTGCTGCGCGTGCTGCAGAAGAGCGAAGGACCGGTGGCGCTCGGTGCGCCGCTGGTGGAGCTCGCCGATGCCCGCAGCCTCGAGATCGTGGTCGATGTGCTCTCGCAGGAAGCGGTCGCCATCCGCACCGCCATGCCCGCGCGCGTCGAGCTCGGCCGCGGCGTGCCACCGCTCGCGGCGCAGGTGCGCCTGGTCGAGCCCGGGGCCTTCACCAAGGTCTCCGCGCTCGGCGTCGAGGAGCAGCGCGTCAACGTGGTGCTCGACTTCGCGGAGCCGCTCGACCGCATCCAGACGATCGGCGACGGCTACCGCGCCGACGCGCACATCGTCATCTTCCGCGCCGATGCCGCAGTCAAGGCGCCGGTCGGCGCGCTCTTCCGCGAAGGCGATGGCTGGGCGGTGTTCGTTGCGGATGGCGACCGTGCCGTGAAGCGGCCGGTAAAGGCGCCGCGGCGAAACGGCTTCGAGGCGATGGTCGAAGAAGGGCTCAAGCCCGGCGAGCGCGTGGTCGTCTATCCGTCGGACTCGCTCAAGGACGGCTCGCGGCTGGAGGTGCGATCGGCGTCGCGCGCCGGATGAAAGCTCAGTGCAGGCGGCTCGCCGCCGGTTCGGCGTTGTTCGCCGCGATCGCCGCCGCGCGGTAGTAGCGCGCGCACTCGGGCTCGCGCCCGCGCACCACCCGGCTGCCGGTGAGGTCGCCGCGGCGCTCCGTGACGACGGTCACCTGGCCTTCTTCGCCATCGGCATCGGAGAAGAAGATCACCACCCAGTCGTAGGTGCGGTGGAACTCGTGCGCCCGCTCGGTATTGGAGAAAAGCGCAGTGAAGTTCCACGGGTCGTGCCGCTTGTGCAGCACGGGCAGCCAGGGCACACGGTCGGGATTGAAGCGGCGCGGCGCGATTTTCGGCAGCAGGCCGGCATGCGCCTTCTCGCGATATTCGCGATCCACTTCCAGCAGCAGGTCTACGCCGGGCGCATCGTTCATGAAGCCAATCTAGCGGTGGCGGCAACAGGCGTCTTGACGTAGGTCAATGGGGCGGCCGGCGGCGCGTGCATGCGCTCGAGCGCGTCGCGCACCAGGCGGTACTTGACGCGGTTCATCATCAGGTCGCGAAACCAGTTGACGACGTCGCCCCAGGGGTCATTCAGCTTCGCGAGGCCCGAGATGAAGGCGACCACCGTGCCGATCTCGATGCGTCCGGTGATTGCAAACCAGCCGCCCCCGGCGAGCGCCGCCGCGACGCCCGCATGGTGCGTGAGGTTCATGAGGAAGTTCATCGTGAACTTGAGCTGGAACATGCCCATGTGCAGGACGAATACGCGGTCGATGCGCGCGTGCTGCGCGCTGCTCGCGGCGCTCGCCGCGCTGCCTTCGCGCACGATGCCGTCGCTCACCTCGCGCATCGTCAGCACGCGGCGCTCGACGCGCCGGTTGATCGCCCCCTGCAGGAGCGGCACGAACACGAGCTGCGGCGCGAACACCAGGAACGCGAGCGCGGCGAGCCAGGGCTCGAGATAGAGCAGGTAGCCGAACACCGCGAGCAGGATCCCGCCCTGCAGCAGCGGCTCCGAGACCGCGACGCCGACGAAGCCGCCGATCGGCTCGACTTCCGAGAGCACCATCGAGAGCTCCACGCCCTGCCCGCCCACCGCCTGCCCGGCGCCGAGCGCCGTGCGGCGCAGGTGCCGCACCGCCGTCTCGCTCACCCAACCACGGTAGACGTTGAGCACGAGCTTGATGAGCCCTTCACCAGCAGCGACCGCGAGGTAGGCAACCGCGAGCCAGAAGATGGGCGCGTAGGCCTGGCCATAGACGGCGTCGTTGACGATGCGGCGCTGCAGCTCGAGCGGCACCGTGGTGAGCGCGAATACCAGGACCGACAGAATCGCGAGCGCCGCCTGATGGCGGCCGCTGAAGCCGACGATGTACCCGGCGATTGTGCGGGGAAGGTTCACGGGTGGCGCGGTCCGCGGGCGATCGGCATGAATCCATTTTGCGGAGACGCTGCGATGCAATGTTGATCGAGGTCAAATCCAGCCGCGCGCCGCGAGCGCGGCGACGATGCCCTCGGCCGCCTCGCGCGGCGTGCCGCGCTCACCGTGCACGACGAGCTCGGGCGCGGGGGGCGGCTCGTAAGGCGCGCCGGTGCCGGGCAGCGTGCGCGCCTCGGCATTGCGGTAGAGCCCTTTGGGATCGCGGGCGCGGCACACCTCGAGCGGCGTGTCGACGTACACCTCGCAGAAGCGCGCGATGCGCGCGCGCGCCGCGTCGCGGTAGCGGCGGCGATTGGCGGTGGCGTCGTAGATCACCGGCCTCCTGGCCGCCAGCGCAGCGCCGATCTCGGCGAGCGCGCCGTAGAAGAAGTCGCGCTCCGCCTCGTCGTAGCGCGGGAAAGGCGTGAGCTGCGTGCGCATCACGTCCGACTCGAGCACGGCGGCATCGATGCCGCGCTCGTGCAGCAGCCGCACGAGCTCGCGCGCGATCGCGCTCTTGCCGGAACCGGAAAGCCCCGTCAGCCAGACGGCGAAGCTCACACCAGGTAGTCGTCGACGCGCGAGGGCTCGAAGCGCTCGGCGTCAAGCACTTTGCGGATGAAGTGAATCAGGCTGCGCCGCAGGTCGGGGCCGAGCGCCGGGTACCAGAGGGGGTTCGCCATCACGAGCGCACGGAAAGCGATGAACGGCGCGGCGACCTGCAGGAGCTCCTGGTCGCCCGAGCGCTCGAGATAGCGGCGCCAGAACCGCAGCCAGAGCTCGCGCAGATCGCCTTCGAGCCGCCCCGAGCGCTGCAGCGAGAAGAAAAGATAGTTCATCGCGAGGCAGGTGACGTCATCGGCCGGCTCGCCCCATTCTCCGCGCGAGCGGTCGAGCACGCTGAAATCGGCGCCGTCGCGGAAAAGGATGTTCCAGGGGTGGAAGTCGCCATGCACGCGGCAGAGTCGGTGCGCGCGGCTGCGCAGCCGCCAGCGCCAGGCAACGCAGCGCTGCTCGATCTCGCGCAGCTGATCGAACCCGACCGGCCCGTGGGCCGGGTAGCTGTCGGCGACGCCGAAGATGCATTCGCCGTGGCCGACGAGCTCGCGCAGGCGTCGCACATAGAGGCCGGGGTCGGCGCCTTTGGTGCGATGGATGTCGACGAGGTAGTCGCACAGCGCGTCCGCGCGCTCGAAGTCGAGCGGCCGCGCGCGCTCGCCCGTGCGCAAGCGGATCAGGTCGTCGGCATACTCGCGGCCCTCGGCGAACTCGGTGAGCAGAAAGAGCTCCTCGGCATTGCCGAGCGGCACGAGGTCGCCGTTCGTGCGCACCGCGCCCACGTCCAGCGCGCGCACATGGGCCGGCAGCCGGTTGTAGGCCGCGTGCGCCCAGAGCATCTGCTGCGCGCGATCGGCCATGTGCTCGTGGCCGAACGGCCCCGGACGCACCGACTCGACGACCGCGCGATGCGGCACGCCCGCGACTTCATAATCGACGCGCAGCGGTATGCCGTAGCCGTAGCCCTTGTCGCCCTGGCGCCCGCCGCCGAGCGGCGTGACGCGCACGGCGCTCACTTCGTCTCGATGCACCTGCCGCAGGTACTCGGCGAGCGCGTTCGGGTTGAACCGCTCGCTCATGGCGTGCGCTCAGCGCGTCCAGCGCGCGCGCAGCACGTTGTCCGCCTTGTTGTAACGCGACTCGAGCTCGCCCTTGTATGCATGCCGCAGCGCCTGCGCGATGCGCCGTGCAAGATGCACGCCCGTCGTCGTGACGAGCGCGCCGTCCGGGGCGGGCGCGATGGCGATGATGCGCTCGAGGGGATGCTCGCGCCGCTCGGCGTTTTCGCAGGCGCGCACGCGCCGCAGGATCTCGTCGCGGTGCTCGCCGAAAAACGTACCGCCGAGCCGCACATAGCCCGCAGCATACGCATCGCGCACGCGCTGGCAGGCGGGGCAACGCACTTTGTGCGCCGGCCCGCCGCCCTCCGTCCAGCGCCAGCGGCCCTGGCGGTATACCGCGCCGCAGTCGCGGCAGCGCGAAGGCTCGCGCAGCTTGCGCCGCAGCTTGTAGCTGTCATGCACCACTTCCTGCAGGAGCTGCTCACGCCGCAGGAGCCGGAAACCGCCGCGCGCACGCTTCATGGGGACCTCGTTCGATTGGACGATAGGGGAAGCGTAGGGCCGCCGGAGTAGCGCAGCTTTGACATCGATCAAGCCTCCTGCCCTGCCGGGCGCTAAGGTAGGTCGTAATGGCATTGAACGAAAAGCAAATCAGGGAATTGACGACGCTCATGATCGAGCGGCGCAACGCGCTCCTCAAAGAGCTGCGCGAGGACGCGGCTCGCGTGCGTGACGAGCCCTACTCCGAGCACGCGGGCGAAGTGCGCGATGCCGGCGATGAATCGATCGCGACGCTGCTCGCCGATCTCGAACAGGCGGATCTGACGCGCGATCTCGGTGAATTGCGCGCGCTCGAGGCCGCGCGCGAGCAGCTGAAGAGCGGCGGCTACGGCACCTGCCTCGATTGCGGCGCCGACATCGACTTCGAGCGGCTCAAGGCGTTCCCGGGGGCGCTGCGATGCGTGCGGTGCCAGCAGCGGCACGAGAAGACCTTTGGCGGCAGTCCCAACCCCGGTATCTGATCCGCGCGCGCGAGCGGCGTGAAGCAGATGCGCATCGTCGTCACTCGCTATGGCGGGCCCGATGAGCTTCGCGTGGTGGAAGAAGACTGCGCCGAGCCGAAACCGGGTGAAGTGCGCGTGAGAGTCCTGGCCGCGGGCGTTTCCTTGCCCGACGTGATGATGCGGGAGGGAATGCATCCGGAGACGCCGCACGTGCCGTTCACGCCCGGCTGGGATCTGGTTGGCGTGGTCGATCGGCTTGGCGACGCTGTCTCGGGAATCGAGCCCGGCCAGAGGGTTGCCGCGCTGCCGATCACCGGCGCCTACGCGGACTTCATCTGCCTGCCGCAGCGCGAGCTGGTGCCGGTGCCGGCCGGGCTGGATGCCGGCGAGGCGGTCAGCCTGATTCTCAACTACGTCACGGCGTACCAGATGATGCATCGCTCGGCGAAGGTGAAAGCAGGCGAGCGCGCGCTGATTCACGGCGCGGCAGGCGGGGTCGGCTCGGCGCTCCTGCAGCTCGGGCACCTGGCCGGGCTGCAGATGTACGGTACCTGTTCGGCGCGAGGGGCCGCGACCGTGTCCGAGCTCGGCGGCGTGCCGATCGATTACCAGCGCCAGGACTTCGTGAAGGAAATTCAGCGCCGCACGGGCGATGGCGCGGACGCTGTCTTTGACGGCATCGGCGGCACTCATATATGGCGCTCGCGCAAGGCGCTGCGTCCTGGCGGCAAGGTCGTGGCCTACGGCCTTACCGGGTCGCTGCGTGGCGGACGATTGGCTTCCGGCCGCTCAGGCGGCCGTCATCGCTTCGGCCCAATCGCGATCTTCGGTTTGTACATTGCCGGCAGCTGGCTTCTGCCGGGTCGCAAACGCGTGGTTCCCTACAGCATCCAGTGGCTGAAAAGGCTGAAACCGGAATTTTTTAGACAAGACCTGATCGCGCTGTTCGAGCTACTCAAAGAGCAGCGCATCAAGCCGCTGATCGCCGCGCGATTTACGTTGCGCGAGGCGCGCGCGGCGCATGAGCTGCTCGGAAGAGGAGGCGTCACCGGCAAGATCGTGCTTGCCTGATCAGCCGCGCGCGAAGCGGTAGCGGTTGCCGCCCGCGCGCTTCGCGCGATACAGGGCCGCGTCGGCTCGCTTGCGCAGCGCGGCGGCGCTGCGGCCGTCGCGCGGGTAGAGGCTCGCGCCGATGCTGACGCTCATCGGGATGCGCACGCGCCCGTAACGCACCGCGGCGGCGTTCGCCGCGCGCACTTTCTCGAGCACGCGAGCGGCGGCGCCGCGCGTGCGCACTGCCGGCAGCACGAGCGCGAACTCGTCGCCGCCGATACGTGCCACCGTGTCAATGGCGCGCAGGCAGCGGCGCGTGCGCCGGGCAACGGCCTTCAACACGGCGTCACCGCCGGGATGCCCGTAGCGGGTGTTGACGCGCTTGAAGTCGTCGAGATCGATGAACGCGACCGCCATGGCCTCGCGGCGCCGCTCGGCCTGGCTTAGCGCCTGGACCAGGCGGTCGGCGTAGAGCGCGCGGTTGGTGAGCCCGGTGAGCGCATCGTGCGTCGCCAGGCGCTCCAGACGCTCCAGCTCGCGCATGAGCGCGCTGACGTCGCGCCCTGTACACAGGAAATGCGTGACGCGCCCTCGCGCGCCGCGCAGCGGGCGAATGATCTCTTCTTCGTGGAACAGCTCGCCGTTCTTGCGCCGGTTGAGGAACACGCCGCGGAACGCCTGGCCGCGGCGCAGCCGGGACCATAGCTGGCGGTAAAAGCGCGCGTCGTGCCTGCCGGACTTTACGATCGCCGGGGTGTGGCCGAGCACTTCGCGCGCGCGATAGCCGGTGAGGCGCTCGAACGCCGGGTTCACGTACTCGATGACGCCCTTCGCATCGGTCAGCAGCACCGCGTCGGGCCATTGCTCGACCATCGCGGCGCTAAGCATGCTTGCAATGGATTTCCTCACCCTGACAGTTTCTTTTAGCGCGCGGCCGGGCAGTTGATCCTCATCAAGCAGGCCGGGACATCAAACGGTAGGCTGCACGCGATGAAAGTCGACACTGTTCTTACCCCGGCAGTCGTGCGCATCGAGCGCTCCGCGACCCTGGCCGAAGCCGCAGGCATGATGCGCGATCGCCATGTCGGCGCGCTGCTCGTCACCGACGACATACCGCATACTCAACGCCTTGTGGGGATCGTGACAGACCGTGACATCGTCCTGAAGGGCGTCGCGGAAGATCTCGCGCCGCGCGCGGCGAGCGTCTCCCAGGTGATGACGGCCGGGACCGCGAGCGTGCCGCTTGGCGCGCCGCTCAGCGATGCCCTCGCCACGATGCGCAGCCACGGCATCCGCCGTCTGCTGGTGACCCAGCACGACGGACGGCTCGCCGGCATCGTCTCGCTCGACGATATCGTTGATGCGCTGGGCCACGAATTCGCCGGCCTGGCAGGGATCCTGCGCAGCGAGCTCGAGCGCGAGATGGCGCGCAGCTGAGTTCCGCCTGGCGACCGACACGACCGAGCTGCTCGCGCTAGCCGCGCTGCCGGGCGCAGCGGCTTGCCAGGAGCTCGGCTCGAGCGCCCAGGGCCTCGATGCGCGCGAGGCCCAGGCGCGGCTCGCCGTCGCCGGCCCGAACCGCGTGACGCGCGATCTCACGCCGTCGATTGCCGCCGAGCTGTGGGGCCGCGCCTGGAATCCGCTCAACGCGCTGCTCGTGACGCTCGCCGCGACCTCGTACTTCCTCGGCGATCTGCGCGCCGCGATCGTGATCGCGGTGATGGTGGTCCTCGCCACGGCTACGGCCTTTGTGCAGGAGCACCGCTCCAACCGCGCCGCCGCGCGCCTGCGCGCGCTCGTCAAGACGACGGCGAGCGTGCGCCGCGGCGGTGCCGGCTTCACCGAGATCCCGATGGAGCAACTGGTGCCCGGCGACGTCGTCAGCATCTGCGCCGGCGACATGATCCCCGCCGACCTGCGCCTGATCGAGGCCAAGGACCTCTTCGTCAACCAGTCGGTCCTCACGGGCGAGGCGATGCCCGCGGAGAAATCGGCGCTCGCCGCCGCGGCGGCGGGCGGCCTCGACGCGCCGAACCTGTGCTTCATGGGCACGAACGTCGTCAGCGGCCATGGCATCGGCGTGATCGCGCGCACCGGCGCGCACACCGAGTTCGGCCGGCTCGCCGATCGCATCGCCGGCAGCCGGCCGCTCACCGCGTTCGACCAGGGCATCGCGCGCTTCACCTGGCTCATGATCCGCGTGATCCTCGTCATGGTGCCGCTCGTGTTCCTGATCAACGGGCTCACCAAGGGCGACTGGCTCGAGGCGCTGTTCTTCGCGCTCGCCGTGGCGGTCGGCCTCACGCCCGAGATGCTGCCGATGATCGTCACCGTCAACCTCGCCAAGGGCGCGCTCGCCATGTCGCGCGTACGCGTGATCGTCAAGCGCCTGCAGTCGATCCAGAACTTCGGCGCCATGGACGTGCTGTGCGCGGACAAGACCGGCACGCTGACGCAGGATCGCATCATCCTCAAGCGCCACCTGGACTTGCACGGCGAGGAATCCGAGCGCGTACTGCAGTACGCCTATCTGAACAGCCATTTCCAGACCGGCCTCAAGAACCTGCTCGACGTCGCGGTTCTCCAGCACGTGGACGTGCACCAGGCGCTCGACATCGAGCGCGCCTACGCCAAGGTGGACGAGATCCCGTTCGACTTCTCGCGCCGGCGCATGTCGGTCGTGGTAGCGCACGACGGCCGGCATGTGCTCATCTGCAAAGGCGCAGTGGAGGAGATCTTCGCGGTCTGCACGCGCTATGAGGCGGACGGCGAGGCGGGCGAGCTCGATGAGCGCCATTTCCGCGAGGCGCAGGCGCAAACCGCCGCGCTCAACGCCGATGGCTTCCGCGTCATCGCGCTCGCCTACAAGGAGCTCGCGCCGCGCAATGAGCCGTATTCGCGCGCCGATGAGCGCGAGCTCGTGCTGCTCGGTTACGTCGCGTTCCTCGATCCGCCCAAGGACGAGGCGCGCGCGGCGCTCGCCGGACTCGCGGCGAGCGGCGTCGTGGTCAAGATCCTGACCGGCGACAACGACATCGTCGCGCGCAAGGTGTGCCGCGACGTCGGGCTCGAGCCCGGGCGCATCGTGCTCGGACCCGAGCTCGAGCGCATGGACGATGCCGCGCTCGGGCGTGCCGCCGACCAGACGCGCGTCTTCGCCAAGCTCACCCCCGAGCAGAAGGAGCGCACCGTGCGCGCGCTGCAGCGGGGCGGGCACGTCGTGGGCTTCCTCGGCGACGGCATCAACGACAGCCCCGCGCTGAAAGCGGCGGACGTCGGCATCTCGGTCGACAACGCGGTCGACATCGCCAAGGAATCGGCCGACATCATCCTGCTCGAAAAGAGCCTCGCCGTGCTGCACGACGGCGTGATCGAGGGGCGCAAGGTGTTTGGCAACATCACCAAGTACATCAAGATGGGCGCGAGCTCGAACTTCGGCAACATGCTTTCCGTGCTCGGCGCGAGCGTGTTCCTGCCGTTCCTGCCGATGGCGCCGATCCAGGTGCTGACCAACAACCTGCTCTACGACTTCTCGCAGACCGCGATTCCCACGGACAACGTCGACGAGGAATACCTCGCCGCGCCGCGCCGCTGGCACATCGACGGCATCTTCCGCTTCATGGTCGTGCTGGGGCCGGTGAGCTCGCTCTTCGACTACGCGACCTTCGGCGTGATGCTCTACGTCTTCAACTGCTGGACCAACGCGACCCTGTTCCAGACCGGCTGGTTCGTCGAGTCGCTCCTCACGCAGACGCTCGTCATCCACATCATCCGCACGGCGAATCTGCCGTTCGTCCAGAGCCGCGCGAGCCAGGCGCTAATCGCAACCAGCGCGCTGATTTGCGCGGTTGGAATCGCACTGCCGTTCACGCCGGCGGGGGAGGCGCTCGGTTTCGTGCCGCTGCCGGCGACGTACTGGCCGATCGTGCTCGCGCTCGTCCTCGGCTATGCGCTGCTCGCGCAGCTTGCAAAGACGTGGTTCGTGCGGCGCTGGGGATTTGATTAGAGTCGACTGTCAGGGCTGGCGCTTCATGCGCGCGAGCGATTCGCGGGCATGCTTTTCGGCGCGCACCACGATGTAGCGCTCCAGGCGCGCGCCGCGCTGCAGGCGCTCGAGCTGCGCTTCGTATTCGAGCGCCAGGACCTGCTCTTCGACGCCGATCAGCTCGGCGAAGTCGCGCAGCCGTGCCGGGATCTGGTCTGGGGTGAACACACGACTAGGATGCCCCAAACTCACCCGCAGCAGGCTTGACCCACGTCAACGGTGCGAAGCCGTGCGCTGACCTGCCTGGCAGTGGAAGCCGTTGATGCAAAAGAACGTCCTCCAGCTCGCGCGCGCCCTCGGTGCTGCGGCCGCGTGCGGTTTCGCTGTGCGAACCTGCAGGGCGAGGGGCGACTCGGTCGAAAACGATTTATGCGGATCTTCGGTGGCTGTGCTCGAGCAGCCGATCGAGCTGCTGGCTGATTTGCGCGGCGAGCCGCGAACGGAACGGCCGCAGCAGCAGGCCAAGCTTCACCTCGACGCGGATCTGGGACGGCGTAAAGCGCACCTGCCCGTCGACGCCGGGGCGGCGAAAGCGCAGCACGTCGCCCTCCCAGTCGGTTTGCACGTCGTAGGTCGCCACCACGTGGATCGCCCGCTCCGCGAGCGCCCGCGCCTTGCTCCTGGAAAGCGCGTGCTTGCGCACGAGCCGGATATCGAACGCCGTCACACGGTCTGCTTGAAGCGGCGCGTCGCCTGGCGCACGCCGGTCTCGATGTCGCGCCAGGCTTTCTGCAGCGCGACGATCATCGGCTCGCTCGCCGCCGTGCTCTGCCGTCCGAGCCTGGCAAGCGCCTTGTGTACTTCGGCCTGCTTGCGGGTGAGCTCGCGCAGCTGCGCGGTCGTCGCGGCGCGCACGCTTGCTTCCGTACGGCGCGCCGCAGCGAGCAGCGCGTCGAACCTGCCGTCGAGGTAGGTGATCTCAGTTTCCAGCTTGCGCCTGCTCGCAACGGCTTTTCGCTTGCGCGCCATGGTGCTCTCCTTGTAGGTGGGAGCACCCACTATAGGGAGCACCGGCCAGGCCGGTTTGACTAGGATCAACTCCGCTAGACCGGCTCGGCGCCGCGCACGAGCAGCACCGGAACGGGCGAGTTGCGCACCACTTCCTCCGCATCGCTCCCCATGACCAAGCGACGCAATCCGTGGCGGCCGTGCGTGCCGAGGACGATGAGGCTCGCGCCGCCTTCCTTCGCCGCATCGACGATGAACGATGCGGTGCGCCCGCCCACGCATTCGACGAGGTCGACTTCCGCGGCGACGCCGGCGGCGCGCGCCGCGGCCGCGGCCGCATTGACGACCTGCCGGCCCTTGGCTTGCGCGTGCCTCACCGCATCTTCGGTGTAGTAGCCGGACCCTGGGACCGCGCCCAGGTCATCGACGATGTGCAGGATCTTGAGCTTTCCCCCATGCGCCCTCACGAGCCGGATCGCTTCGTCGAGCCCCTTTGCCGCGGCCTCGCTGCCGTCCACCGCGACCAGCACATTCGGATAGGCGTTCATGCAGCGCATTCTCGACCGGCCGTGCACGGCGCCTTTTGACGCGCGTCAAACTAGCGCGCGACTTTCACCGCCTTCAGATCGCCCGGCCGTTCGATCACCTCGAACGGCATGAGCGACACGCTGTGCGCGGCGGGCGCCTTCTCCATGCGTGCGTGAAATCATCTCGGCCGCATGAGCAGCGGCGCATACAGTATTGCGAACAGGCCGAACGCCCCGCTCCAGGCGAGGCCGGCGAGCGCGCTCACCTCGGCCATCGCATCGCCGCTGAGTGGAGCAGCGACGCGCAGCAGGGCGGCGAGCGTGACCAAAATGTAGATCGCGACCGTACCCGGACCGGCGCGCAGCTCGCGACCGGTGTGTCCGAGGGAGGCGCGCGTCATGACGGCGAGCGTCATCGTCCCGATCGCGCCGACCGTCAATGCGTGCAGCGGCGCTCCCGGCGGCGCCCAGGCGACGATGCCGTTCGTTCCGATGAGCAGCAGGCCGATGGCGACCCAGGCGTATCCAACGTGCAGGATAAGCAGCAGCGGTTCGCGCGCTGTCGCGAGGCCGCGCCAGCGCGCGAGCCGGAGCGCGGCCGCGAGGCCGGCGGCAATCGTCAGAACGCTCGCGCTCTGCGAATCCGGGGCGCTAACCCACGCTACGAGCCCGATGACCACGACCAGCAGGCAGGCGGTGTCGAGACGGTCGTGCGGAGCCGGCGGCCTCACGTCCGGCCGCTGCTTTGCGAGCCAGTTGCGCGTGAAGCTCGGCACGATGCGCCCGCCAATGAGCGCAATCAGCGCGATCAGCGTCGCGACGCCGATGCGGTTGCCCAGCGCCGCGGTGTACGCGATGTCGAGCGCATGCAGGTGCACGAGCGTATTGCCGGCGAGTAGCAGCGCAAGCACGCCAACTACCGGCAGGTTGTGATAGTTCTGCGCCGCGGTGACTTCTCGCGCGACCGTCGCGATCAGCACGGCGGTGAACGCGAGATCGATCGCCGCCGCGGCCCAAGGCCCGATTGCCGATGAGGCGAGGAACGCAATGCGCCCGACGAGCCAGAGCGCAACCAGCGCGCCGAGCGGCGCGCCGCGGATCGGAAGCCGGCCCGTCCAGTTCGGAATCGCCGTCAGCAGAAACCCGGTGACGGCAGCGAGCGCGTAGCCGTAGATCATCTCGTGCGCGTGCCACACCATCGCTGGCAGCGAGCCGGGCAGCGCATAACCGTGTACATAGGCCGCGAGCCAGAGCGGCACCGCGACCGTCGCCCAGGCGGCGCCAAGCAGGAAGAACGGGCGAAATCCCGCGGACAGAAACGCAACGCCCTGGTGCCGCGGCTCGCGCGCGACGGGGTCATGGATGGGGATGGTTGCCACGGCGGCAATCTAGGAGCAGCGGGCGCCCGCGCGTTTGATCCAGATCAAAACGGCCGCATCAAAGGTGTATATCGTTTGCATCTTAGAAATGCGACTCAACACTTTCACCGAATACAGCCTGCGCGTGCTGCTCTACGTCGCCGCCGCGGCAGAGCGTCGCACGACGATCGCGGAGATCGCGCGCGCTTTCCGGGTCTCGGAGCATCATCTGGTCAAGGTGGTGCATTTCCTGGGGCGCGAAGGGTTCTTGGACAACATGCGCGGGCAAGGTGGCGGACTGCGGCTGGCGCGGGCGGCAAGCGAGATCAACGTCGGCGAGGTCACGCGGCTCGCCGAAGCAGGCGACATGCCTGCCGAGTGCTTCGATCGGCGCAACAACCGCTGTGTGCTTGCCGGCGGCTGCCGCCTGCAGGGCGTGCTGCGCGAAGCGGTGGAGAGCTTCTACGGCACGCTTTCTCGCTACAGCGTGGCGGACCTGGAAGTCCGGCCGGCCAAACTGCGCGCGCTACTGAGGGCGGCATGAACGCCACCAGGACCACTGCTTGGCAATGCATCGGATGCGGGCGACTCGAGAGCGACGCGACATGCCTCGGCATCTGCCAGGACCGCAAGGTCGTGGTCGTCTCGGCGGCGGACTACGACGAAGCCCGCCGCCAGGTCGACGAGCTGCGGCTCTTCGTGCGCCAGCTCGCACTCACGTCGGCGCGCGGCAACGAATGGGAGCGCACCTACAAAGCGCTGCAGGAGCGCGCACGCCGGCTGCTCGCAACGCTTGACGGCGATCAAGCCCCGGCCGCGCGCGCCGCGTAGGCTGTCAACGTGGGTATACGCCTTCTCGCAGCGCTCGGATTCGCCGCGCTGCTGCTCTCGCACCCAGCCGAGCGCATAGGCGCTCTCGCCGCGACGTCGCGCGTGCCCGCGAGCGCGGCGCCGGCCGCGCCGCCGGAGTTGCCCGCGAAGCTCGATGTGCCGACCTGGCGGGCGAGGCAAGCGTTCGCAGCGCGCTGCTCGGCTTGCCACTCGCTCGGCGCGGGTCGCGTGGTCGGCCCTGATCTCGCCGGCGTGACCTTGCGGCGCACCGACGACTGGCTCGCGCGCTGGCTCAGCTCGCCGGAGATCATGCTGAACACCGACGAGCGTGCGCGGGCACTGTTCGCGGAGTTCGGCATCCCGATGCCCAATCCGGGCCTGAGCGACGCGCAGGTGCATGAGCTCATCCGCTATTTCCACGTGTTCGATGCACGTCCCGCGGCAGGCGCGATGCCGTGAACGCCGACCCCGCATCGAGTTGACCTGCCTCAATACGCGCTGCGCGCAGCGCGGCAGGCTTGAAGCATGTTGCGCCACCGCTCGGAGCAGCACTTCATCGACCAGGGCCGCCTGTATTGCCCGCTGCGCAGGCACGACGTCGATTTCGACCTCTGCGCCGGCTGCCGCTGGTGTACCGGCATCGACCTCGAGGCAACCCCGCCTGTGGTGCGCTGCGAGCCGGAGTCCCAGCCGATTTGGTTGTTTCGCTCGTGGCGCTGAACCGCAGATGGCTCCGGCGCCTGGCCGCTGCGACGGTGATCGTCGCCGGCGCATTCCTGCTGTGGCTATCGCCGAATCAGCTCGTCGGCGCGCTGACACTGCTCGCCGGGATCGCGCTCGAGGCGATCGGCATCCATCTCGACCACGCCTGAACCTCAGAGTTGCGCGGCCGCTGCGCCATCAAGCAGGCGAACTGCGACGGCGGGCGGCCGATAGTCGAGCGACCAGCGGCCCCCGAGCCAGTTGAGCACGGCGGGCTCGAACGCCGCCGAGGAGCACGTCCAGTCGGGCCCCGCGCGGGTGAATTGCGCAAGGCGCGCAAACCGCAGGTTCACCTCTCCTGTCGCGAGACCCGCGCGCTCGTACGCCTGGAGCTCGGCGCGGGCGTCTCTTGCCGAGCGGTAAGACAGCCACTCGCGCACGAACTCGTGCTGCACGCGCGCGAGGTCGGCGCACATCGCGCGGTCCTCGGCCCAGCCGCAATGCAAGCCGGCGACGTCGACTGCGGCGTAGCGCGGCTTGCGCAGCGCGTGGAAGCCGGCCACCTGGAAATAGTCGGAGACGAGCAGCACGCCCTGCGGGCCGGTGAACCAGCCCCACAGATCGTCGCCCGCGGCGAAATAGAACATCGCGCAGCGAAGGCCCGGCCCTTGCGGCGCGTAGGCGAAGAACACCTGCGGCGTCGAATGCACGATCATGTTCCCGATGCTGGGCGTCTCACGGCGCACCCCTCTTGAGTTAAGTCAACCCTGCTCGACCGCGCGAGCGCATGCTGCACCAATGAAGCCGATTTTCGACTCCCGGGCTGACGCCGCAGGCCAGCTCGCCGTCGCGCTCGGCGATTATTGCGGGCGCAAGCCGCTCGTGCTCGCGATCGCCCGCGGCGCCGTCGAGATGGGCTGGGCGATCGCGGACGAGCTCGGCGGCGACTTCGAGGTCGCGCTCGTTCGCCGGCTGCGAGCGCCGCGCTGTCCGCAGATCGCGGTCGGCGGCATCGACGATGCCGGCTTCACTTATCTTGCGCCCCATGCCGCGGGCGCGGGCGCGGAAGGCGCCCGCCTCGCGACGGAGAAGACGGTCCAGTTTCTGACGCTGCGTCGCCAGGCGCGGCTCTACCGCGGCGCGCGCGCTGCACTCGACCCGCGCGGCCGCACGGTGATCGTGGTCGACGACGGCATGGCGACCGGACTCACCATGCTGACGACGCTGCTCGCGGTGCGCTCGCGCCGGCCGGCGCAGCTGGTGTGTGCGGTGCCGGTGGCGCCTGCGGAGACGCTCTTCGAGCTTGCGCCGTGCGCCGACGAATCCATTTGCCTGGAAGTGCCCGAGCACTTCACCACCGTGGGCCAGTTCTACCGCTCGTTCCGGCGATTGAGCCACGAACAGGCTGCCGCGTTCTGCGCGCGCCGCGCGGCGATGCGGGTTTAGGCGTGAGCATGCGCATCCAGGTCGAATGCCGCAGAACGAAGACCGGCGCTACCGAGCCACGCTTCTTCCTGCTCGGCAGCGAGCGGCTGTGGGTGCTGCGCGTCACCGCGTGCGAGCACGATGCGCTGCGGCGGCGTTTCACGGTCAGGACGACCGACGGCCGGCGCTTCGCAATCGAAGAGATTTGTGCGAGCGGCGAGTGGCGGCTCGCCGCGGCGCTCGCCCCCGTATCGGCGCTTTGACGTGGATCAATCCCGCGCGGCGGCGCGCCGATAAGCTGAGCTGCATGGATCTTCCTCTGCAGATTACGTTGCGCGGCGTCGCGCATTCCGACGCGCTCGAGCGGCTGATTCGCGAGCGCGCGCAAAAGCTCCAGCGCTTTCATCCGCATCTCGTGAGCGCCCGCGTGGTCGTCGAGCTCGCCGGCCGGCATCAGCACCAGGGCAAGCAATTCAGCGTGCACCTGGACCTGAAGGTGCCGGGCGCGGAGATCGCAGTCGACCACCAGCACGACGAGGATCCGCGCGTCGCGGTGCGCGATGCGTTCGACGCCGCGCGGCGCAAGCTCGAGGACGAGCTGCGCGTGCAGCGCGGCGACGTAAAACGCCATACCCGCGAGGGCGAGAGCCCTTGATCTAGATCAAACCGGCTTCCGAAGCGCCGCTTAGGCTGCTGCTCTCTTGCAGGAGGGCCCATGTACGCAGCGCACCCTAATTTCTGGCGCGCCGGCGCCATCAGCTCCACGGCGGTGATGCTTGTCGTGCTCGCTTTCCTGACCGTGGACAGCCTCGCCGTCATCAGCCCGGGGGGAGCCAACGTCCCGCCCTACAGCGTCATCAACAAGCAGGTCCGCTACGAGTACGACCACGCCGCGGGACGCGATCGGCCGGTAATCGGCGCCGACGAGCCCATTTTCGGCCGGGTGTACTCAGACGAAGAGGCGGCCGCACTCATGCGCAAGGGCAAGCTGACGCTCCAGACCCGCAATTGCATGAACTGCCACACGTTCTTCGGCAACGGCGCCTACTACGCGCCCGACCTCACCAAGGCCTGGCTCGATCCGGCGTGGCAGCAGATGTGGATGCCGATGACCCAGTCGGACACGCGCGAAAAGGCGATGGTCGCGTTCCTGATGAACCCGGACAAGTTTCCGACCTGGGAGCGCATGATGCCGAACCTCAAGATCAGCCGCGAAGAGGCCGAGGCTGTCACCGCCTATCTGAAATGGATGTCGGCGGTGGAGACCAACGGCTTTCCGATCCACTTCGGCCACATTCAGCCCAACAAGTAGGGAGGCGCCATGTACCGCTCGCAGCAGCTCGCGCTGAAGTACTTCACCGCGGCGATGGTGTTGTTCGGCATCATGGTGGCGGCCGGCCTGCTCGGCGCCAGCCAGTACGTGCAGCCCGGGCTGCTGTTCAACAAGCTCGATTTCAACGTCAGCAAGATGCTGCACATCGACACCATGGTGATCTGGCTGCTGATGGGCTTCATGGGCGCGGTGTACTGGTTCCTGCCCGGCGAGCTCGGGCGCGAGGTCGAGGGCATCGCGCTCGCCGAATTCATGTTCTGGATCTTTTGCGCGGCGGTCGGCGTGGTCGCTCTGGTGTTCATCGTCGTGCAATACGGGCCGGCGAACGAATCGAGCCTCTGGCTCATCAACCAGGGGCGCAAGTACGTCGAGGCGCCGCGCTGGGCGGCGGCCGGCGTCACGCTGATCGTGCTGGTCTTCGTCTATAACGTGGTGGCGACCGCCATCAAAGCGCGCAAGGTGACCGGCATCCTCGGCGTGATGATGGTCGATCTCGTGCCGCTCGCGGGGCTGTATCTCATCGCCTTTCCGTCGATCACCAACATGTCGCAGGACCTGTACTGGTGGTGGTGGCTCGTGCACCTGTGGGTGGAGGCGACCTGGGAGATCCTGATCGGCTGCATCATGGCGCTCGCGCTGATGCAGCTCTTCGGCACGTCGCGCCGCATCGTCGAGACCTGGCTCTACATTGAAGTGGCGCTCGTGCTCGGCACCGGCATCCTCGGCCTTGGCCACCATTACTTCTGGATTGGCACGCCTTCCTACTGGCTCGCGATCGGCGGGTTCTTCTCCGCACTGGAGCCGCTGCCGCTCCTCGGCATGGTGGTGCACGCCGTCTATGACGCGGGTATCCACCACATGAAGACCACCAACAAGCCGGCCTTCTGGTGGATGATGGCCGAGGCGTTCGGCAACTTCCTCGGCGCCGGCGTCTGGGGATTCATGATGACGCTGCCGCAGATCAACCTCTTTACCCACGGCACGCAATGGACCGTATCGCACGGCCACTTCGCGTTCTGGGGCGCGTATTCCTGCGGCGTGATCTCGGTGATCTATCTCGCGCTGCAGAAGGCGCGCAGCCTCGAGGAAATGAACGGTGCCGCGTGGCGCTGGCCGTTCGCGCTGCTCAACCTCGGCATGGTCGGGATGGTGGGCGCGCTCCTCGTCTCGGGCATCGCGCAGGCGTTCTTCGAGCGTGCCATCGGCGGCTCGACGCTGCAGGCGTTCATCGATGCACAGAGCAATCCCTGGTTCGTGCAGGGCATCGTCATGCGCCTCGCGTTCGGCCTGGTGTTCGCGGCGGGTTACGTGCTGCTGATGTACGACCTGCTGACGGTGGGCCGGCGGGCGCCTTATGCGCTCAAGCCCGGCATGGCCCCGCGCCAGGCATGATTCCGCGCGAGATGGTGATCACCTCGCTCGCACTCGGCGGCTTCGTGCTGCTCGCCGGCTGCTACGGCCTGCTGTACTGCGCCGGGCGCTTGCGCGACAACCGGGCGCTGATCTACGGCGCGTATGCCGCGTACGCCGCGCAGGTGCTGGTGGCGCTCGGCATCGCATCGCTCAGCTCTCTTGGCGGCTGGTGGAAGCTGCTCATTGCGGCGAGCGCGCTTGCCTACCTGCCGATCCCGCCGGTCACCTGGCGCTATCTCGAGAACCTGCACCAAGCAACGGAGCACTCATGATTCCGAACGCGCTGAATACGATCCTCGGCATCGCGCTCGTCTATTGCGCGATCCTCGCCCCCAACGTGGTGAGCAACAGCTCGCGCGCCCTGCCGCTCGCCGGCTTGGCGATCGTCGCCTTTGCGCTGTGGGCGCGTGCGTCCGACAAGCTGAAGTGGTTCAGCGCCGTCAACGGCGCGCTCGGCATCGCGCTAATGCTGCTCGGCATCCTCGCTCTGGCGATGCCGATTCACCCCCTCGTGACGTTCTGGTGGATCTTCTGGGTGGGCATCATTGTCGCGGTGCTCGCCTTCTGGTCGGCGCTGTACAACTACGCTCCTGCCCCGGACGAAGAGCAGGTGCGAGAAGCGCGCTAGTCAGCAAACTTCGCGCCGTCGGGTCCTTTGATGCGCAGCTTTTCAGTCATCGCGGCGTTTGCGCTCGCCGGCAGCTTTGCGGCTGCTGCGCTCGGCGACGAGCGCGCAAGGCTTCATTCAAGCGAGCAGGGCGGCGACCGTTTCGTCGCCGGCGCGAGCGCCTTCGTCAGCGAGCCCGTGCGCGGCGACCTCATCGCCGCCGGCGGCGAGCTGCGGGTAACGGCGCCGGTCGCGGGCGACCTGGTCGTCGCCGGCGGGTCGGTGCGTCTCGACGGAGCGGTTGAGCACAACGTTTACGCTGCCGGCGGACAAGTCGGCTTCGACGGCGCGGCGGCGCGCAATGCGCGCATTGCCGGCGGCAGCGTCGCGATCGGCCCGAGGGCCAGAATCGGCGGCAATGCGAGCCTCGCGGGGGGCCAGGTTGAAATGCGCGGCTCGATCGGCGGCTATCTGCAGGCAGGCGCCGGCCATGTGCTCATCGACGGGCCGGTCGCCGGCGATGTGGACGCTTCGGCGGGCGACGTCGAGCTCGGCCCGCGGGCGCGAATCGCGGGCAAGCTGCGCTACCGCGCCAAGGCCCCGCTGAACATGGATCCTGCTGCGCAAGTGGCCGGTGGTGTCGAGCGCCTGGAATTGCCGCGGCATCCAACCCCGCCGCCACGTTGGCTGTTCCGTGCAGGCTTCGTGATCTGGAGCCTCGGCTTGGTGGTGCTCGCGGCTGTGCTCGCATGGCTGCTGCCCGCCTTCAGCGCGCGGGTCGCCGACAATGCGCGCCGGCGCTTTGGCTGGAGCCTGCTGACCGGCTTCGTCGCGCTGGTCGCGGTCCCGCCCGCAGTCCTTGTGTTGATGGTCACCGTCGTCGGCCTGCCGCTCGCCATCCTCACTGCGCTTGCCTACGCCGCACTGATGCTTGTCGGATATGTCGCATCGGGAATTGCCATAGGTAATGCCGCGCTGGCGCGCTGGCAGGCCGAGCGTGCAGCGCACACGGGTTGGCGCGTCGCGGCGGCGGCGGCTGGCACGCTGATCTTGTCGCTTGTCGCGCTTATCCCCTGGCTCGGCGGCTTGGTCGCCTTTCTCGCGCTGTTGGCGGGCATCGGCGCGCTTCTGCTGGAACTTCGCACCGCAGTGCCGGCTGCGGCCCGAGCATGAAATCGCAGAACGGCGCCGCCGGTCTGCGGCACGAGGTCCTGGACGCGATCCAGCATGCATTGGCGCTCGCCAAGTTGGAAGAGCCGCTCACCGATCGGTCGATCCACGAAATCCGCAAGCAGGTGAAGCGCGTCGGCGGCGCGCGAACGCCGGTCCGCGCTGATCAGCGCAGCGCCGAAAGCGGCACACGATAAGGTCGCACCGCTGCTCGCAGACGCCGAGGCGCGCTTCAGCCGCTGGCGATTCCCTTTCGACCTGCGGCCCATCGTGAGCCACGGACTCAAGCGCTCCTACCGCAAGGCGCGTGACGCGGCGCAGAGCGCACGCTCGCAGGGTTCGGATGCGGCGTTGCATGAGGGCGCATGAATTGCCACGCAGCATCGCGCGCACGCGGCGCAAGCTGCAAAAGGATGCCCTGGCGCGGTCCGGGAAGCTCTACAAGCTCAAGCCGAAAGTGTTCGCGAAGCGCGCTACGCTTTGAGCTTGGCCGCGTCCGCCCGCAGGCGGCGCAACGCCTTCGAAAGCCCTCTAGCTATAGCAGCGCGAATGCGCGACCTATGGCATCTTTCGCCAGCCGGCTAATCCAGTTCAGGGAAGCGGATCACCACCATCACTGGAGCCGGCGGGTCCTTGGCGAGCGTCGTGGACACGCCGCGCGTCGCATCGCCGAACGAAGCTTCGACGCGGTAGCGGCCAGCCGGCGCGTTGATCAGGCAGATCGGGCCTTGCGCTACGAACTTCACGGCTGCACCCTTGCCTTCCGTCAGCGTGACGCCGACGTTCGCGACGTACTCGCCCTGTGCGCCGGCGGCGAAGACGACCTTCAGGTTCGAACCGGGCTCCATCTTCGCCAGCGCATCGCGTTCCTCGACGCCGATGCCGCCGCAGCGCCAGCTCACGCCGCCCGATTGCTCCACGGGCAAGGGCTGCGCGCCCGCGCCGGCGACGCAGGCGGCGAGCACCATGGCGCAGAGCAAGCGTGCGTTCATGATCTGCTCCTCAGTGATCTTCGATGTGAGGGCGCTCTTCCTCCGCCGGCTCGCCGGTGTCGGGATCGATCCAATCCGCGATGCCGACTTCGGCTTCCGCCTCCTGCAGCGTTTCACCCGGCTCGGGCGCGGCTTCGTCCGCGGCCTGCATGTCCTGCACCGCCTCGAGCAGCGTAGCGAACGGCCCATATTCGCGCGTGGTGCCTTTCGGGCGCCAGTAGAAGCCGTCCGGGCGGTCCATGATGCGCGTGCGATCAAAGTCGGGAGGGGTTTCGGGAATGGCGTGGCTCATGTGATTAAGGTAGGCGCTGCGCAGGTCCGCGGGGTTGAGCCAAGTCAAAGCGCTCGCACACCGGCAAAGGCAGCATCGCGCCATGCCCTGGAACGAAAGCTACTACCCGGCGTCCATGAAGCAGCTGCCGCCCGCCGTGCGGCGCAAGGCGATCGAGATCGCCAACGCGCTGCTCGAAGGCGGCCATCCGGAAGGACAGTCGATCCGCATCGGCATCGCCAGTGCGAAGAAATGGGCCGCGCGCCATCGCGCGATTCCGTGGCGCGAGTACTCGGCCGGAGGCACGGACTGATCGCCGCCTAAGGCACGATCAGCACGGCGCAGGGCGCGCTTGCCGCAAGCTTCTGCGACACGCTGCCGAGCACGAGCCCCGCTACGCGCCCGCGCCCGCGGCGGCCGACGACCAGCAGATCGGGCTTGTCGCGTCGCGCAACATCGAGGAGGGTTTCTGCAGCCTCGCCGATGCAATCCGAGGTTTCGATCTGAGTCGCGCCCGCAGCACGCGCAGCAGCGGTCGCGCGGACAAGGATCTCGCCCGAGAAGCGCTCCAGCAGATCGCCTTGTGCGATGCCGAGGCTCTTCGCCATGCTGACTTCCTCCGCTGTCAGGCGGCCGCTGCCTACCGTGACCAGGAAAAGTTGCGCACCGCAGGTCTGGGCGAGGCGCGCTGCGCGCTCTACCGCCCGCGTCGCGCCCTCCGAACCGTCCGTAGCGGCGAAGATGCGCACGCTCAGGTCTGCTTCGCCCTGTCGCGCCGCCCCTGGCGCAGTTGCTCCGCGGTCTGGCGCTCGTGCTCGGCTACTTCGCGCGCCTCCTCGGCGCTGCGGCGCCTCTGCTCCGCCTGCTGCATGTTGTTGTTTGGCGGCGGCGGTGTTTCAGTGCGCATTTGCATGGCTGTACACGAATAGAGCGATGCGTTTCATGGGCGCCATGCTCGCTCCGTCGCGAGCGCCGGTTTTGATCTGGGTCAACCCTGCGCGGCTTCGGTCTACGCGCGTAATGCGGCTGTCACTTTACCGGCGAACGCCATGAAGATCGCAGACATCTGCACGAGCAATATCGTCACCGCTGAGCGCGCGGCGCGCCTGCAGCGCGCCGCCGCGCTGATGCGCGAGCACCACGTCGGCACGCTCCTTGTCACCGTAAGCGGGCCGGAACACAGGCAGGCCGTCGGTATCGTCACCGACCGCGACCTCGGGCAAGGCGCTCGCCGACATCCGCGTGCGGCTCGCACCGCGCCGATCGCTGTGCCAGGTGAGGCGGGGCCAGTGCCGAGGTGGTCCATGCCCGACTCGAGACGGCCGACGCGCTTTGGCGCAACATTCTTGACGCCGGTCAAGCACCGCCGCCGCGGCCGCGCTAGCTTGAATCAATGCCCACGCGCAAGCGCTTCAATATTCTGTACCTCGCCGCCGCGATCCTTGCGCTGCTCGCGATTCAATGGTGGCAGGCCGCGCAGACCATCGAGATCCTGCCCTACAGCGAATTCGAGCAGCTGCTCGCGCAAGGACGCATTGCGGAAGTCACCGTGAGCGAGCGACAGCTCGTCGGCAAGCTGAAGAAGCCTGAAGGCAGCAAGGTCACGGTGGTGGCGAACCGAGTCGAGCCCGGCGTCGCGGAACGTCTCGACAGGTACGGCGTGCCCTATAGCCAGGCGATCGAGAGCACGTTCCCGCGCGATCTGCTCTCCTGGGTGGTACCGGCGCTCGTGTTCTTCGGCATCTGGTATTACCTCGCGCGCCGCATGGGCCAGCAAGGCGGCGTCGGCTCGCTGATGAGCATCGGCAAAAGCCGCGCCAAGGTCTACGTCGAGAGCAAGACCGGCGTCACGTTCGCCGACGTCGCCGGCGTCGACGCGGCAAAGGCCGAGCTGCAGGAGGTGGTGGAGTTCCTCAAGGACCCGAAGAAGTACGGCCGCCTCGGGGCGCGCATCCCGAAAGGCATCCTGCTCGTCGGCCCGCCGGGAACCGGCAAGACGCTGCTCGCGCGCGCCGTGGCGGGCGAAGCCGGCGTCACCTTTTTCTCGATCTCGGGCTCGGAGTTCGTCGAGATGTTCGTCGGCGTGGGCGCCGCGCGCGTGCGCGACCTCTTCGAGCAGGCGCGCGAGAAGGCGCCGGCGATCATCTTCATCGACGAGCTGGACGCGCTCGGGCGCGCGCGCGGCAGCCTCGGCCTGGGCGGCGGCATGGACGAGAAGGAGCAGACGCTGAACCAGCTCCTCGCCGAGCTCGACGGCTTCGACCCGGCGAGCGGCGTGGTGCTGCTCGCGGCCACCAACCGCCCCGAGATCCTCGACCCGGCGCTGCTGCGGGCCGGGCGCTTCGACCGTCAGGTGCTGGTCGACCGGCCCGACAAGAAGGGCCGCATTCAGATCCTGCAAGTGCACGTGCGCAAGATCCGGCTCGCAGCCACGGTCGAGATCGAAAGCATCGCGGCACTCACGCCCGGATTCTCCGGCGCCGATCTCGCGAACCTAGTGAACGAGGCGGCGCTCCTTGCTACGCGCCGCGGCGCGGACACGGTGGACCTGGATGACTTCACGCACGCGGTCGAGCGCATCGTGGCTGGGCTCGAGAAGAAGAACCGCGTGCTGAACGCGAAGGAGCGGCGCATCGTGGCGCATCACGAGATGGGCCACGCGCTCGTCGCCATGGCGCTGCCCGGCACCGATCGCGTGCACAAGGTGTCGATCATCCCGCGCGGCGTGAGCGCGCTCGGCTACACCATCCAGCGGCCGACCGAGGACCGCTTCGTCATGACGCGCGAGGAGCTCGAGAACAAGATGGCGGTGCTGCTCGGCGGCCGCGCGGCCGAGGAGCTCTGCTTCGCCGAGCTCTCGACCGGCGCCGCCGACGACCTCGTCAAGGCGACCAACATTGCGCGCAGCATGGTGATGCGCTACGGCATGGCGCGCTCGACGGGCGCCGTCACCTATGAGCGGGAACGCCCGGCGTTCCTCGACGCATGGCGTTTGCAGCCGCGCGAGTACAGCGAGCAGACGGCTCGCGAGATGGATCTCGCGGTGCGCGCGATCATTGCCGCCGCGCTCGACAAGGCGCTCGGCGGGCTGCGCGCGCAGAAAGCGCGCCTGGAACGCGGCGCGCGGCTGCTGCTCGAGAAGGAAACGCTTTCCGAAGCCGACCTCGCGGCGCTCGCGGCGCCGGAGACCGCACGCAGGGAGCTGGCGGAAATCGCCTGACCAAATGCCAGATGTCGCCGTAAGAGACAGCGCAACGACGGGCCAGGCGGCGCAGCCGGCGGCTCGGCTGCCGCTGCTCGGCCGAAGGTCTTTCGGACACCTGGCGCGCTCGACTTACGCGATGGTGCTCGCCGGCGGACGCGGCGGCCGGCTGGAGGAGCTCACCGACTGGCGCTGCAAGCCCGCGGTGCCCTTCGGGGGCAAGTACCGCATCATTGATTTCACGCTCTCCAACTGCGTGAACTCGGGCGTGCGCCGCATCGGCGTCGCCACGCAGTACAAGTCCTACAGCCTGATCCGCCATCTGCAGCGCGGCTGGAGCTTCCTGGACGGCCGCATCGGCGAGCACGTCGACATCCTGCCCGCGCAACAGCAGGCCGAGGAGAGCCGCTGGTACCGCAGCACGGCGGACGCGGTGTTCCAGAACCTGAACGTCTTGCGTCAGGACGGCTGCGACTATGTGCTCGTGCTCTCCGGCGATCACATCTACAAGATGGATTACGGCAAGCTCCTCGAGGAGCACGTCCTGCGCGGCGCAGACGCCAGTATCGTGTGCCTGGAAGTGCCGCTTGCCGACGCGTCCCGCTTTGGTGTGCTGCAGGTCGATGAAGCCGGCCGCGTCATCGGCTTTGAAGAGAAGCCGGCGCGACCGCGACCCATGCGTGACGCGCCGGAGCAGGCGCTCGCCAGCATGGGCGTCTACGTTTTCAACGCACCCTTCCTGTATGAGCAGCTCATCCGCGATGCCGGCGATCCTGGCTCGAGCCATGACTTCGGCAAGGATCTGATCCCGCACATCATCGGCCGCTGTCGCGTGCAAGCGCACCGCTTCGCCGGGAGCTGCGTCGGGATGCCGAACAGCCAGCCTTACTGGCGCGACGTCGGCACGCTCGACGCCTACTGGGAAGCGAACATGGATCTCGCGCGCGTGACGCCCGACCTGAACCTCTACGATCGCGACTGGCCGGTGTGGACCTACCAGGAGCAGCTGCCGCCGGCGAAGTTCGTGTTCGACTCGGACGGGCGGCGCGGCACCGCCGTCGACTCGATGGTTTCGGGCGGTTGCATCGTGAGCGGCGCCACCGTTCGCCGCTCGGTGCTGTTCTCGAACGTGAGGGTCGAAGACGGCGCAGTCGTCGAGGACTGCGTGGTGCTGCCCGACGTCGTTGTCGGTCCCGGTGTGCGGCTGCGCCGCGCGATCGTCGACCGGCACTGCCGGCTCGACTCGCTAAGGGACCTCGGGCAGTTTCGCGTCACAGACAAAGGCATCACGCTGATCACTCCGGAGATGCTCGGCCAGCACATCCATCAAGTGCGCTGAGGCTCCGCCCGAGAACGCGCAGCGCGGCGCGGTGCGCGCCTGGCGCTGGTCGGGCGCGCATCGCATACATCTGGGCGAGACCGCAGGGCTCGTAGCTCGAGGCCGTCCAGCAGGATGTCGGCGCCGGCGTGCAGGCGATGCTCGCGCGCTTCGTCATAGCCGATATGAGCACCGACGCGCCGCGGGTAGCGCCGCGCAAGCCCGGCAAAGCCTTCCTGCAGCGCTCGTTCGCCGGACGCGACAGGCGCGAACTGCATGCGCGGGTGCCGCTCGGGCATGTTAGGCAGCCGCTCGAGCATGACGTCGGCCATCTTCTGCGAAGTGAGGCGGCTCGCGAAGGCGACGAGCGGTGCGGCTGCGTCCGGCGCGAGCCCGGTCTCGCGCTGCAGCTCGGCCTTGCAGGCCGCCTTGCCGCGCGGGTCTTCCTCCGAATAGCGCTCCGCGATCAGGCGGTCGATAGCCGGGTTCCAGATGCGCGTGTCGATGCCGTTCAGAATGCCGATGAAGTCCTTGGCGCGCGCCGCGATCGGGCCTTCGAGCCCACAGCCGAACTGCGCCGTGCACAGCTCGCAAGCGCTGTTGATGCAGGTCAACCGGTGCCGGTCCGGCAGGCGTCCAATGGAAACCAAGCATGTACGACTCACCGCTCGATTGGTGTCCGGTCTGCAAGCAATGGATCGCGCTCGACCAGACCTTCGCTGAATGTACTCGCCGGCAGGGCTGCGAGGCGCGCGCCTGTCCGATGGCGGCGCGGCTGTTGGCGGCGGAACGGCAGCCACGCTGGATTGACCCGCGTCACCCTGAGGCATCGAGCTGATGCCAAGCGGCGCGCCGCCTCTCACCCTGGTGCTGCTCTGGCACATGCACCAGCCCGACTATCGCGACTATTCCACCGGTGAATTCCGCGAGCCGTGGACCTATCTGCACGCGCTCAAGGACTACAGCGACATGGCCTGGCACCTCGAGCATCACGCCGGCGTGCGCGCGGTCGTCAACCTGACTCCTGTGCTCCTCGATCAGCTGGAAGATTACGCGAGCCAGTTCGCTGGCAACGAGCTGCGCGACCCGCACCTGCGGCTGCTCGCGCACCGCGACGACGCGCCGCTCAGCGAAAGCGAGCGCGACCACATCGCCACCCATTGCCTGGGCGCGGACGACGGATCGATCGTGCAGCCCTCCCGGGCCTATCGGCAGCTGCACGAGGTTTTCGCGCTGCTCGAGTCGCACGGCGGCGGCTCGCGCTACTACCTCTCGGACCAGTATTTCTACGACCTGCTCACGTGGCATCACCTGCGCTGGACCGGCGAGACGGTGCGCCGCAGCTCGCCCATCGTCACGCGCCTGATGGCCATCGGCATGCGCTTCAGCTACGCCGACCGCATGGATCTCTTCAAGCTGGTGGGCGAAGTGGTGAGCGGCATCGTGCCGCGCTATCGCGCGCTCGGCGCGTCCGGCCGCATCGAGCTCTCGAGCACACCGCACCACCATCCGCTGGCGCCGCTGCTCATGCGGCTGGACGCTGCGCGCGAGGCCAACCCCGCGCTTGTGCTGCCGCCATCGCTTTATCCCGGCGGCTATGGCCGCGTCGGCGCACAGCTCGATTCGGCGCTCGAGTCTCACCGCGCGCGCTTCGGCGCTGCGCCCGCCGGCATCTGGCCCGCCGAAGGCGCGGTCTCCGCCGAATTCGTAGAGCTCCTCACCGCGCGTGGCTGCAAGTGGACCGCGAGCAGCTCCCGCGTGCTCGCGAACAGCCTGGGCACCACCGACCGCGCGGCGCCATATCGCTCATATCGCCTTGCCGGCGGCAAAGACATCGCCCTCTTTTTCCGCGACGACCGGCTGTCCGATCTCATCGGCTTCGAATACGGAAGATGGAACAGCCACGACGCGGCGGCCAACTTCGTCGCCCAGCTCGAGGCGATCGCGCGCGTCGCAGCCGCGGAACCGCTGATCGTCAGCGCGGCGCTCGACGGCGAGAACTGCTGGGACTCCTACGCCTACAACGGCTACTACTTCCTCGCCGCGCTGTACGAGGCGCTGGAATCGCATCCGGCGATACGCACGTCGACCTACGGCGCCTGGCTCGCGCAGCCGGCGGCCCCGCCGCGCACGCTGGAGCGACTGATCTCGGGCAGCTGGGTGAACGGCGACTTCTGCACGTGGATCGGCTCGCCCGAGAAGAACCATGCCTGGGACCTGCTTTGCTCGGCGAAGCAGGAATTCGATCTCGTCATGGCGAGCGGCCGGCTCACCGAGAGCGCGCGGCGCGCGGCGCTGCGCCAGCTCGCCGCCTGCGAAGCGTCGGACTGGTTGTGGTGGCCCGGCGCGCACAACCCGCAACGCACCGTGGCGATCTTCGATCAGATGTATCGCGACAATCTTGCCAACCTTTACCGGCTGCTTGAGCTGCCCGTGCCGGGCGCGCTGGCGCTGCCTGTCAGCCATGGCGCAGGCCGCCCGGAAGCGGGCGGCACCATGCGCCGCGCGGAGACCATGTCATGAGACCTTTTAGCAACGTCCATATCCCGTCAGGCCGCTTCACCGTTGAAGGCGACCTGCACACCACACGCAATGCGGCCGGCATCGTGGTGCTCGTGCACGGCAGCGGGGTCACGCGCCGCGACGCCGGCAACGAATCCGTCGCGCGAAGGCTGGAGCAAGCGCACCTCGCCACGCTGCTCCTCGATCTGCTGGAAGAATACGAAACGCACGATCGCCACAACGTCTTCGACGTTGGCATGCAGGCCGAACGCCTGCTCGACGTGATCCGCTGGCTCGGCGCGGAGAAGCGCACGCGCTCGTTGCCGCTCGGACTGTTCGGCAGCGGCATCGGTGCCGGCGTCGTGCTGCGCGCGGCTGCCATGGCGCAGCCATCGGTGCGCGCGATCGTGTGCCGCGGCGGGCGCCCGGATAGCGCGCTGCCTAGCGTATGCGACGTGCGGGCGCCGACGCTGTTCATTGACGACGATCCGGAGGCCGTCCCGGATTGGTGCGATTGCGCCTATCGGGCGATGCGCGCCCCGGCGAGCATCGTGCGTGTCGCGAGCCCGAGTCATCTTTATCGCGAGCCGGATGCGCTCAGCGCCGTTGCGCAGCATGCCGAGCGCTGGTTTTCCCGGCATCTGGCGCGGGGCGAGGCGGCGAAGGCGGCACAGCTCTGAACGCCTTGCTGGTCGCCGACATCGGCGCAACCAATGTGCGCTTCGCTATCGCGCGACGCGAACGGGACAGAGCGCGCCTCGATTTCACGCGCGCCTACGCCGCGCGCGAATTTGCCGATTGCGCGGCGGCGGGCAGCGCCTTCATGACGCAGATGCGCGCTCAAGTTCCGGGCGTCGAGCTCTCGCAAGCGGTGATCGCGGCCGCCGGCCCGGTGCGCGGCAACGCAGCGCGGCTCACCAACCGGCCGTCCTGGACGGTGAGCGGAGCCGCGCTCGAAGGTTCGCTCGGCGTGCAGACGACCGTATGCAATGACCTGCAGGCCCTTGCCCGCGGAGTGGCGCAGGCGCAAGCGGAAGACTGGATCGAGCTGCAGCCGGGCGCTCCCGAGCCCCGCGCACCGCTCGCGGTCATCGCGGCCGGCACCGGGCTCGGCGTCGCCGCGCTCGTCTGGGCGGGCGGCAGTTATCACGCGCTCGCGAGCGAAGCCGGGCACATCGGCTTCGCGCCGCAAAGCGCGCGCGCGCTCGGCCTCGCGCGCGCGCTACTCGCCGAGCATGGCCGCGCCAGCGCCGAGCGCGTCGTCTGCGGCCCGGGCCTCGCTGCCATCTACCGCTTTCTCGCCGGCGATGCAACGCCCGCCGCCGACCCGGCGGCGATCGCGGCGCAGGCGCTCGCCGAGCCGGCGAGCAGTGCCGCCCGCGCGCTCGATCTCTTCATCGCCTGCTACGGCGCCTTTGCCGGCGACGTCGCGCTCGCCTTCCTCGCGCGCGGCGGC
>DASSLQ010000064.1:0-3599 GCA_035689325.1 Burkholderiales bacterium
AGAGCGCGATGGCTCCGCCTTGCGAGAATCCCGCGAGCACGATGCGCTCGCTCGCCACACCGCGTTCGCGCTCGCGCGCGATCAGCGCCTCGACGTGTTGCGCCGACTGACGCACGCCGTCGAGATCGGCCCTGCGGCTCAAGTCGGCGGCCGCGATGTCGTACCAGGCGCGCATGCGCATCCCGTTGTTGATCGTCACGGCCCGCACCGGCGCGTGCGGAAACACGAAGCGCACGGCAAGCGCGGACGGGAGTCTGAGCTCGGGCACGACCGGCACGAAGTCGTTGCCGTCGGCGCCGAGACCGTGCAGCCAGATCACGCTGGCCGCGGGCTGCGGTGCGGTTTCGGTTTCGATGCAGTCAAGAAGCGCGGCGGACATGACCTTCCTCGGGCGGGCTCTCGCGATCATTCTAACGGAGCCGCGCGCGTTGCCGAACCCGCGCCGTGGAGGGAAGTCAAAGCGTGACGCGTCCAGCATGGTTCCGTCCTAGAATAGCCTTCTGCAACGATATCGCTTCGCCCGTCCTGCCATGCCGCTCACCCAGGATCACTTTGCACAGTTGCGCCAGCACATGGTGGCGGAGATCACGGCCGAGACGGTGTTCGTGAGCGCGCGCATCGGCAAGGCGGCGCTGTCCGAGCGGGCGATGGCGGCGATCGCCAGGGTGCCGCGGCACGAGTTCGTGCCCGCAGAGCTGCAGCCCTACGCCTACGCCAACGTCCCGCTGCCGATCGGCTGCAACAAGACCATTTCCCAGCCATTCATCGTGGCGCTGATGACCGACATGCTGGATCTGCAGCCGCAGGACAGCGTCCTCGAAGTCGGCACCGGGCTCGGTTATCAGGCCGCGGTCCTGGCCGAGATCGCCCAGAAGGTCTACAGCATCGACATCATCGAGGAGCTCCTCGAGCAGGCGCGCACGCGACTCGCCCGGCAGCGCTACCGGAACATCGAGTTCAAGCTCGGCAACGGTTGCTACGGCTGGCCGGAGCACGCGCCGTTCGACAAGATCATCGTCACCGCGGCGCCGGATCTCATTCCCGGAGCGCTGCTCCAGCAGCTCAAGCCCGGTGGGCGTATGGTCATTCCCACCGGCCTCGCCGACGCGCAGCAGCTCGTGCTGGTGGAGAAGGACGGCAAGGGCGCCACGACCACGAGGGAATTGATTCCGGTTCGCTTCTCTCAGCTCGAAGGCAACGAGACGCAGTCCCAGCGCGGCTCGTAGCGCACGATTCGATTGCCCCGTTGTGGGACAATAGAAGTCTCCACAGGCTTGGTCCGGACGCGCCCGCCATCCCGGCGGACCGCGCGAGCGGGTCGAGCGCTTTTTGAAGCCGATTCATGCCCGATCGCATCGTCATTCACGGCGCCTGCCAGAACAATCTCAAGAACGTCTCTCTCGAGCTGCCTCTCAACGAGCTGGTGGTAGTCACCGGCGTCTCGGGCTCCGGCAAGTCGTCGCTCGTGTTCGACACGCTCTATGCGGAGGGGCAGCGCCGCTACGTCGAGACCTTCTCGCCCTACGCGCGGCAGTTCCTCGATCGGATGGACAAGCCGCGGGTGGAGCGCATCGAAGGCATCCCGCCGGCGATTGCCATCGATCAGACCAATCCGGTTCGCACCTCGCGCTCCACCGTCGGGACGATGACCGAGCTGGCCGATCATCTGAAGCTGCTCTATGCGCGCGCCGCCCGCCTCCACTGCCGGCGCTGCGGCGAGAGCGTCGCCCGCGACACGCCGGACTCGATCTATCGCGCGCTCGCGGCGAGGACGCAGGCGGCGGGCGATCCGCGCCTCGTCATCACTTTCCCGGTGACGGTGCCGCACAACTTCTCCGAGGCCGAAGTGCTGGAGCTCCTCGGGCGCCAGGGCTACACGCGCGTCCACGCGCGGCGCGGCGCGACGCTCGATGTCGTGCAGGACCGCCTGCGCTTCGGCTCCGCGGAGCGGGCGCGGGTGATCGAAGCGATCGAGGCCGCGCTCTCGGTGGGCCACGGCCGCGTCGACGTGCATTCGGAAAACGGCGGGCCGTGGCGCTTCTCCACCGACCTGCACTGCGCCGATTGCGACATCCACTATCAGGATCCGGCGCCGAGCCTCTTTTCGTTCAACTCGCCGCTCGGCGCCTGCGATACCTGCCGCGGATTCGGCCGCGTGATCGGCATCGATTTCGGGCTCGTCGTGCCGGACGCCGCGAAGACGCTCCGCGGAGGCGCCGTCAAGCCGTGGCAGACGCCGAGCTTCCGCGAATGCCAGGACGACCTCGTCAAGTACGCCAAGAAGCGCAACGTTCCGCTCGACACGCCGTGGCGCGATTTGAACGAGGAAACGCGCCGCTGGGTGCTGGAAGGCGAGCCCGAATGGGTGAGCTGGTCGAAGTCCTGGCCCGGCACCTGGTACGGGGTGCGCCGCTTCTTCGCCTGGCTCGAGAGCAAGGCGTACAAGATGCACATCCGCGTGCTGCTCTCGAAGTACCGCGCCTACACGCCCTGCGCGGACTGCGGCGGGGCTCGCCTCAAGCCCGACGCCCTGCTGTGGCGCCTGGGTACGCGCGAGGACGCGGACCGAGTGCTCGATCCCGCACGCCGGTTCCGGCCGCGCGGTGTCGAGTTTGCCAGCGACGTCCTAGCTTGCCTGGCCGGGCTCTCGCTGCACGACCTGATGCTGCTGCCCATCGCCGATGCGCGGCGGTTCTTCGCCGAGCTCGAGCTCCCCGCTCCGCTCGACGAGGCGACCGATTTGCTGCTGACCGAGATTCGCTCGCGCCTCGGCTATCTAGCCGATGTGGGGCTGGACTATCTGACGCTCGATCGGCAGTCGCGCACGCTCTCCGGCGGCGAGGTGCAGCGGATCAATCTCACCACGGCGCTCGGTACGTCCCTGGTCAATACGCTGTTCGTGCTCGACGAGCCTTCGATCGGCCTGCACCCGCGCGACATGCGGCGGGTGATCGGCGTGATGCACCGCCTGCGCGACGCCGGCAATTCGCTGGTGGTGGTCGAGCACGATCCGCAGGTGATGCTCGCCGCCGATCGCATCCTGGACATCGGGCCGGGTCCGGGCGAGCGCGGCGGCGAGGTCGTGTTCTTCGGCTCGCCCGACGAGCTCAAGCGCGCGCCCGGATCGCTTACGGCCGATTATCTCGCCGGCCGCAAGCGCGCCGAGGCTCCGCGCGCCGCGCCGCCGCGTGACGCTGCGCGCCTCGAGCTTCGCGGCGTCTCCGAGCACAACTTGAAGTCGATCGACGTATCGCTGCCGCTTCACCGCCTGGTGTGCATCACCGGCGTCTCCGGCTCGGGCAAGTCCACGCTCGTCCACGATGTGCTCTACGCGGCGCTGCTGCGCGCCAAGGGCAGGCCGACTGAAGCGCCCGGCGCGCATCGCGCGCTCCTCGGCGACGACGCCATCGCCGACGTCGTCATGATCGACCAGACGCCGATCGGTCGCACGACGCGCTCCAATCCGGCCAGCTACGTCGGCGCTTTCGATGCGATCCGCAGGCGCTTCGCGGCGACGGCAAGCGCCCGCGAGCGCGGCTACACCCACGCCACCTTCAGCTTCAACGCCGGCAACGGCCGCTGCCCGAGCTGCGGGGGCA
>DASSLQ010000065.1:0-5369 GCA_035689325.1 Burkholderiales bacterium
GCCGTGCGCGCGCACGCTCGGCGAACGGCCCGCGCGCCGCTTGCACCGCACACGCCAGCGCCGCGGCGCTCTTGCCGGCGAGGTGCTTGTCGAAATACGCGAGCGCTGCGGCGACCGGATCGGCCGACGCCTCGCTAGCGAGGCCCCAGGCCACTGCCGTGGCGGCGTCGATCGACCGGCCGGAGTAAAGCAGATCCTCGGCGCGCGCCGGGCCGATGCGCAGCGGCAGCAGCACGGAGGCCGCGGGCGCAAATACGCCAAGCTTGATCTCCGGCTGGCCGAGGCTTGCCTCCGGCGCGACGAACAGCAGGTGGCCGGCCATGGCGAGCTCGAGTCCGCCGCCCAGGCACTGTCCTTTGACCGCGACCAGGATCGGCTTGGGCCAGGCGAGCATCTCGCCCAGCAGCGCGTGCAGCGCCGACAGCATTTCCGCGCAGTGCTCCGGCAAGTGCTCTTCGACGCTCGCGCCGAACGAGAAGTGCGGGCCTTCGTGATCGATCAGCGCGGCAAGCACCCCGTGATTCGCGCGATGCGCCCGGAACGCGGCGGCGAGCGCAGCGATCATGGCGGCATCGATGATGTTCGCCTTCGGGCGCGCCAGGCGCAGCCTGAGGAGCGCGCCGTCGCGTTCCAGCCAGACTTTGAGCGGCGCCTCGTTCACGGCTTCGCCTTGGGCTGGATCTCGTCGTGCAGCTTGCCGACCCACGGCTCGCCGGCGGCGATCTTCTGCCGCAGTAGGATGAAGTCGACCTCGCGCTCGTCCTTGGTGCCGGCGTTGAAGGCGGTGAAGCCCGCGCGCGCCTCGGTCACCATGTTGAGCGCGAGCCAGGCGCGGTGGTTCTCCTTGTTGCGGTTCCAGGCCTCGAGCTTGGGCTTCCTCAGCTCCTCGACCGTCTTGGTGGTGCAATCGGGGAAGGTGAGCAGCATCTTCGCGCACAGCTCCTCGACCTTGTCGTCGAGCGCGGCGAGATCGACGCTGCCCCGCTTCATGAGCTCCTTGCCTTGCTTGAGCGCATCACCGGTCTTCGGCCGGCCGAAGGCCAGCTTGCCGAAGTCGTCATACACGCGATCGAGCTGCACGAGCGGGTTGGGCACGTAGCGGCCGTCCACTTTCAGCGCCGGGACGATGTCGGTCAGCATGCCCATGTGGTAGGCCTCGTGCGCCGAGAACGGCTCGCACAGCACGCAGGCTGCCATGGCGCGCTCGGCGCCGATCACTGCCGGCAGGAAGTCGGTCGCGCCGCCGATCGGCGCGGAGCCGTGCTTCGGGCCGGCCTGGCCGAAACGCGCCAGGTCCTGTGCCACCGAGAAGTCGCACGCGAGGCCCAGCTCCTGCCCGCCGCCGATGCGCATGCCGTTCACGCGGCAGATGACCGGCTTGTCGCAGGCGAGGATCGAAGACACCATGTCGTTGAAGAGCCGCATGTACTGGCGATACTCCTGCGGCCGGCCGGCGTAGTACTCGGCATACTCCTTGGTGTTGCCGCCGGTGCAGAACGCCTTGTCGCCCGCGCCAGTGAAAACCACCGAGCTCACATCACGCGAGTTTGATGCGGTGCGAAAGGCGAGGATCACGCCCTTCACCATCTCGGTGGTGTACGAGTTGTATTGCGCCGGGTTGTCGAGCCAGATCCAGGCGTTGTAGAGCCCCGGGACGGTCTTGCCCTCGGGCGTGCGCGCGGGGCGGCGCTCGTAGCGCAGCCCCTGCAGCGCCAGCTCGGCGAGGTCGTGGCTTCTCAGAAACCGTGATTCGGGCGCGCTCATCGGCTCTCCTCTCAATGGTCCAGCCATCATCACCCGGACAAAGCGACCGCATTTGATCTAGTTCAAGGTTTGCGCGCGCGGTTCGGCGAGATTGCGCTAATGCGCAATTCCGTTTCGCTAGCGCTCGCCGGCAGCGGCGGTGCCGGGGTCATGACAGCATGCAATATATTGCTTGAGGCAGCCGCCAAAGCGGGCTATTTTGCATTGATGACGCGCTCGAGCGGGCCGCAGATCCGTGGCGGCGAGGCGGCGGCGATGCTGCGCGTCTCGACTTTCGCCACCGACGGCCAGGACGATCGCTTCCAGGTGCTCGCGGCGATCGACTGGCAGAACGTCGCACGCTTCGCGGCCGAGCTGCCGCTTGGCCCCGAAAGCCTGATCATCGGCGACCCGGCGCAGGCCGCGGCGCCGGAAGTGTTCCTCAAGAGCGGCGCCCGATTCGCGCCGCTCCCCCTGAAGACACTCGCCGCGCAGGTCGCCGGTGCGTGGCCCAACATGATCGTGCTGGGGGCCCTGGCGGCCATGATCGGCCTGCCGCCGGCCGCGCTCGAAGCGGCGATCCGCAGCGCGCTCAAGAAGAACGTCGACGCGGGCCTTGCCGCGGCGCGGCTCGGCATGGCGGAAGGCGCCAAGCTCGACCGTTTCCCGCTCGCCCCGCCTCCGCCCCGCTCGGCGCGCTGGCTCATCACCGGCAACGAAGCCGCCGGCTACGGCGCGCTTCGCGGCGGCGTGCGCTTCGTCGCCGCCTATCCCATAACGCCGGCCACCGAGCTCCTCGAGTGGCTCTCGCCCGCGCTCGCCAAAGTCGGCGGCAGCCTGGTGCAGGCCGAAGATGAGCTCGCTTCCATCAACATGGCCCTCGGCGCTTCCTACGGCGGCGTGCCGGCGCTCACGGCAACTTCGGGACCCGGGCTTTCGCTCATGATCGAGTCGCTCGGCCTCGGGGTGGCGGCCGAGGTGCCGCTCGTGGTCGTTGACGTCATGCGCACCGGGCCCTCTACCGGCATCGCGACCAAGACCGAGCAAGGCGATCTCAACCTCGCGCTCTACGGCCTGCATGGCGACGCGCCGCACATCGTCATCGCGCCGAACTCGCTCGCCGACTGCCTCGCCGCGACGCAATGGGCGGTAGAGCTCGCCGAGTCGCTGCAGGTGCCGGCGATCGTGCTCTCCGACCAGTATTTCGGCCAGGCGCGCGCCGTGGTCGACGCGCCGCGCGTGAACCGACATGCCGCCGCGCGCTTGACGGCGGGAGCCGCCGCCGAGGGCTACAAGCGCTACGCGCTAACCCCCTCCGGCGTCTCGCCGATGGCGATTCCCGGCACCGCCGGTATCACCTACACCGCGGATGGCCTCGAGCACAACGAGCGCGGCACGCCCTCGTCGCAGGCGGCCGATCACCTGGCGCAGATGGAAAAGCGCGCGCGCAAGGTTTCACAGCTCGACCCGGGGGATGCCTGGGCGAGCATCGAGGGCGAAGGCGACGTCGCGCTCCTCACCTTCGGCTCGTGCACGGCGCCGGCGCGCGAAGCGCTCGGCCGCGCACGGGCCGAAGGGTACGACGTACGTCTCATCTCGCTGCGGCTCCTTGCGCCCGCGCAGCCCGAGCGCCTGAAGCGCGCGCTCGCCGGCGTGAAGCGCGTGCTCGTCGTCGAGCAGAACCACAGCGGGCAACTGCTGCACTATCTGCGCGCGCACTATGAGCTGTCATCGGAGGCGCGCAGCCTGCGCCGCCCCGGGCCGCTGCCGTTCCGGCCCGATGAGATCTATCGCGCGATCGTCAATCCATGAACGCACCGCTCAGCGCGCCGTTGGTCCAGGCCAAAGACTTCAAGTCGGACTACAAGCCCGTCTGGTGCCCGGGTTGCGGGGACTACTCGGTGCTGCTCGCCATCCAGAAGGCGCTCGCCTCGCTCGATCTGCGGCCGGAAAACGTGGCGATCGTCTCCGGCATCGGCTGCTCCTCGCGCCTGCCGGCATACACCAGCTGCTACGGCTTTCACGGCGTGCACGGACGCGCGCTGCCGGCGGCCACGGGATTGAAAGTCGCGCGTCCCGAGCTCACGGTGCTCGTCGCGAGCGGCGACGGCGACGGCTATTCGATCGGCGGCAACCATTTCCTGCACGCCTGCCGGCGCAATGTCGACCTTACCTACATCGTGATGGACAACCACGTCTACGGCATGACCAAGGGGCAGCCCTCGCCCACCACGGAGCCGGACTGGACATCGAAGCTCGCACCCGCCGGCACCGGCGTGCGCGAGTTCCATCCGCTGGTCATCGCGCTCGCCTCAGGCGCGAACTTCGTCGCGCGCGCCTTCTCGGGCGATCCGAACGGCTGCGCGGCGCTGATCGCCGACGCGGTACGCCATCCGGGTTTTTCGTTCGTCGAAGTGCTCTCGCCGTGCGTCACCTTCCGTCCCGACCAGCGCGGCTGGAAGGACCTCGTGCATCCGGCGCCGGTGGCGCCGACCGATGACCCGGCACGCGCCGCACGGCGCATCATGACCGACGACGGCTTCAACATCGGAATCTTGTATCGCGGCAACCGCGCGCCTTACCACGGCGCCGCAAAAGCCGCCACGCACGCGGCAGCCGAGCTCGAAGCCGACTTCCGTATCGAGGAGACCGCATGAGCAGCACGCAGGAATTAAGCAAGGACACGGCGTACGCCGACTTCATGGCGCGCGCCTACGCCATGGAGCTGGAGGCGAACGAGCGCTATACGCAATTCGCCGACCAGCTCGCGATGCACAATAACGTCGAAGTTGCCATGCTTTTCCGCAAGCTGGCGGACATCGAGGCGCTGCATGCGAAGCGCATCCTCGCGGAAATGCGCTGGTCCGCGCTGCCGGCGATGCCGGTGCCTTACGCCTGGGACGGCGAGGCACCGGAAACGGCGCCTTTCGAGTCCGTGCACTACCTGATGCAGCCCTATCACGCGCTCGAGATTGCGTTGCGCAACGAGCTGCGCGCCGAGCAATACTTCGAGCGCATTGCGCGCTCCGACGCGCCGCCGAGCGTGCGTGCCGCGGCTGCCGAGATGGCAGCCGAAGAGCGCGAGCACGTCGAGCTGGTTCGCGCCTGGATGAAGCGCGTGCCGCAGCCCAGCGCCGGCTGGGACGACGATCCGGATCCGCCGCGCATCGTCGAATGAGAGCGCTGCACCCGCCGGGCTGGAAAGCGCCCATCGGCTATGCGAACGGCATCGAGACGACCGGCCGCATGGTGTTCGTCGCCGGCCAGGTCGGCTGGAACGCCGAGCAGGTGTTCGAGAGCGAGGCGATCGCCCCGCAGTTCGAGCAGGCCCTGAAGAACATCATCGCCATCCTCGCCGAGGCGAACGCGCGTCCCGAGCACATCTGCCGCCTTACGGCCTACTGCTGCGACAAGAGCGCATATCTTGCGGCGCGGCCCGAGCTCGGCAAGATCTGGCGGCGCCACATGGGCCGCCATTACCCGGCGATGAGCATGATCTTCGTCGCCGACCTGCTCGATGCACCGGGGAAGATCGAGCTCGAGGCGACCGCCGTCATACCACCGGAGAAGTAGATGCGAGGACTGAAAGGCAAGAGGGCCATCGTCACCGGCGGCGCGGCCGGCAT
>DASSLQ010000066.1:0-16240 GCA_035689325.1 Burkholderiales bacterium
CGAACGGCCGGAACGACTCGCGGTACTTGACCTTGAGGTTGAGCTGCTTCTGCATGCTGGGCGAGCGCGCATCGCCGAGGATCGAGCGCGCACCGAGCGCGCGCGGACCGAACTCCATGCGGCCCTGGAACCAGCCGAGCGCCTTGCCTTGCGCGAGCGCTTCGGCAGAGGCGCCGAGCAGCGTTTCGTCGTCCAGCGCCTCGAACACCGCGCCCGCGGCGCGCAGGCGCTGCGCGATCTCGTCGTTGGAGTACTGCGGCCCGAGGTAGCCGCCGCGCATGCCGTCCATGGCGCCATTGACGTGGCGCGGGCGCTTCGCATGCAGGTAGTAGGCGACCTGCGCCGCGCCGAGCGCGCCGCCCGCATCGCCCGCGGCCGGCTGCAGCCAGAGCCGCTCGTAGCAGCCGTCGCGCAAGAGCTTGCCGTTCGCCACGCAGTTGAGCGCCACGCCGCCGGCGAGGCACAGGTTGCGTTCGCCGGTCTGTCTGGCGATGCCGCGGGCGAGCTTGATGACCACTTCCTCGGTCACCGCCTGCACCGAAGCCGCCAGGTCCATTTCGCGCTGGGTGAGCTTCTGCTCGGGCTTCCTCGCCGGCCCGCCGAAGAGCTGGTCGAACCTGGCGTTGGTCATGCGAAGACCGGTGCAGTAGTCGAAGTACTCGAGGTTGAGGCGGAAGCTGCCGTCCTCCTTGATGTCGATCAGGTGCTCTTTTATCTGCTTCACGAAGCGCGGCTCGCCGTAGGGCGCGAGCCCCATCACCTTGTACTCGCCGGAGTTGACCTTGAAGCCGGTGTAATAGGTGAACGCCGAGTAGAGCAGGCCGAGCGAATGCGGGAACTGGATTTCCTGCACCACCTTGAGCTCGCGAGCGCGGCCGATGGCGACGGAGGTCGTGGTCCACTCGCCGACGCCGTCCATGGTGAGCACCGCGGCCGATTCGAACGGCGACGGGTAGTACGCGCTCGCCGCATGGCTGAGATGATGCTCGGAGAAGATCAGCCGCTTCTCCCAGTCGATGCCGGGCTGCACGTTCTTCAGCTCCTGCAGCAGCGTTCCCTTCTGGAACAGCTTGTCCTTCACCCAGACGGGGAGCGCGGTGCGGAAGGAGGAGAAGCCGCGCGGCGCGAACGCGAGATAGGTCTCGAGCAGCCGCTCGAACTTGAGGAGCGGCTTGTCGTAGAACGCCACGTAGTCGAGCTCGGAGGCGCGCACGCCGGTCGCCTGCAGGCAGGCGCGGATCGCGTTGTGCGGGAAGCTCGAGTCGTGCTTCTTGCGCGTGAAGCGCTCTTCCTGCGCCGCGGCCGCGACCTGCCCGTCGATGAGCAGCGCCGCGGCGGCGTCGTGATAGTAGGCCGAGATGCCGAGGACGCGCATCTTAGAACAGCGTGTAGATGAAGGGCGCCAGCACCGAGCCCTGCGCGAGGACCAGGAGTCCCCCGATGAGCACGGTGACCACGATGATCGGCAGCAGCCAGAACTTGCGCCGCGCGCCGAGAAATCTCCACATCTGGACGACCAGTTCCATGCGGCAGTGCTCCTTAGAAAAGGTTGCGGAAGCTGTCCTCGGCAGGCCCGGGCGGCTCGCGCTGCTTCCAGTAGGTCGGGGCCTGGGGCTCGTAGCGCCGGCAAAGCGCATCGCGTCCCATCGCGCGCATGACGAGCGCTACCGGCGTGAAGATGACAAAGAAGATGACTGCCATCACCACCGGGCTGACGACGCGATTCAGCAGCTCCGCGAGCTTCATCCACGCGCGCTTGAGCGGCGCGAGGAGCTGCGCGCGCGTCACCGTCACCACGGCGAACAGCGCACCGAGCGCGATGAGCCACGGGTGGGAAATCGCGCCGATCAGCACGAACAGCGCGGCGAAGGTCCAGCCGAACTTGCGGTCCGACGGCAGGGCGGATTCGGGGAGAGTGGCTTGGGTCATGGCTCCGGGAAAATAGCGTGGCGTGTGCGCAGGCGCCGCCGCGCGCACACGGTCCGGTCGGACTAGCGCGGCGCCGCCGCGGTGGTGATCGGCTGCGCGCCGAACACGCCGTGGTAGAGCTCCGAGCTGCGCAGCTCCTCGGCGACCACGCGCTGCCCGAGCGCGTTCCAGTGCTTGTCGGTCGGGAACTCGAAGCGCTGCCCGTCCCGCTGGTAGCGCGCCATGAACACGGGCTGCAGGTCGATCACCCGGAAGCCGCGCCGGCGCGCTTCGCCGGCGACGTAGCCGCGCATCTGGGCGAGCCAGCCTTGGCTCGCGCGCGCGAGCTCGGCCTCGGAGTAGATCGCGGGCCGGTCGGCATCGATGACGAGCGCGATCTTCGCGGGCTCCAGGCCCGAGCGCTCGGGGAGCTGCTGCAGGAAGTAATCCACCGCGCGCTTCATGTCGGGCAGGCGAGTCGCCATCGTCTGGTCGTAGTCCGGGCCCACCTCGCCCGTGAGGCGCCGCTCGAGCGCGGCGAGCCGGTGGGTGAAGAGCAGATGGTGCTGCACGTAGCGCAGGAACGCCGACTGCCGCATCAGCTTCTTCAGCGGCGAGAGCTGGTAGTCGACGCGCACCAGAAGCCCGGTATCGTTGAAGTAATACAGGCGCGGCTCGTCCTTGTACTTGAGCAGGCTCTCGTCGAAGTCGTTGGCGATCACCACCACCGCCATGGCGTCGGGCCGGAAGTTGAGCCGCGCCCAGTCGGCGTAAGCGAGGTAAGTGGAGAGCGGCGCGCCCGAGATGCCGAAGCTGTAGACGCGTCCCGCGCCGCGCAGGCTCGCGTGCAGGAGCTCCGCCGCGCTCTTGCCGGCGTCGACCTCGTGCGCCTCGACGAAGCTGTCGCCGATCACGGCAAGGAGCGGCGTCTTCGCGCTCGGATCGTAATCGGCGTAGTGGTTGAAGCCGTAGTTGTTCGAGTGCTTGTGCGAGCGAATGGCGAAGTTCCAGCCCGCGCCGTAGACGTAGTCCCGGTTCGGCTCGAAGCGCGCGACGGGATTGGCGGCGTTCACCGGCAGCAGGTACGGCGGGTCGGCCACCGGCAGGACGCGGAAGGCGCCCTCGAGGATAAGGAACGGAATCACCACCAGCAGCAGCGTGTAGAGGCCGAGGGCCTTCAGCAGCTTTGTCATGGGCAGCTCCTTTACTTGGTCCCGGCGAGCAGTCGCTCAGCGAAGAGCCGCTGGAACACGGCGGAGCGGCGCATCTCCTGGGCGACGACCTCGTGGCCGAGCGCGTTCCAGTGCTTGTCGGTGGGAAATTCGAAGCGCGAGCCGTCGCGAGCGTGCCGCGCGACGAATACCGGCTGCATGTCGAGCACCTCGTAGCCGCGCCGGCGCGCCTCGGCCGCGATGTAGCTGCGCATCCGGCCCTGGTAGCCGTTCTGCGCCGCGCTCATTGTCTGCGCCGCATAGATCTCCGGCCGCACGGCGTCGAGCACGAAGAGCACCGAGCTCGGGCTCAAGTTGCAGCGCGCGGGCAGCTGCTCGAGGAAAAGGTCCACCGCCTGCTGCGAGTCGCGCAGCCGCTCCGCGTCGCTCGCCGCATGCGCCGACGCGAGCGCCGGCGCGCCGCGCAGCAGATGGCGGATCTGGTTGAGCCGCGCACCGCTCATCAGGTTGAGCATCACGTAGCGGACAAATGCGGAGTGGCGCAGCACCTTCTTCGCGAGCGGCAGCTCGTAGCCTGCGAGCACCAGCCGGCCGTTGGCGTCGAAGTGATGCAGCTGCGGCTCGTCGCTGTACTTGAGCAGGCTCTCGTCGAAATCGTTGCCGATGATGATGAAAGCAAGCGCCTGCGGGCGGAACGTGGCGCAGGCGTAGCCCGCCGTTGCGAGGTACTGCGAGAGCGCGGCCCCGGACAGCCCGATGCTGTAGACGCGGCCCCCGCGGCCGAGCCCGGCAGCCAGCAGCTCGGCCGCGCTCTTGCCGGCGTCGACCTCGTGCGCCTCGACGAAGCTGTCGCCGATGACCATCAGCAGCGGGCTTCGCTCGTCGGGGTGGTAGTCGGCGATATTGTTGAAGCCGTAGTTGTTCGTGTGCTTGTGGCTGCGGATGGCGAAGTTCCAGCCCGCCGAGTAAACGTAGTCGGCGCGAGGCGGGAAATGCGCGATCGGCTGCTCGGGAGTCACCGGCTCGATCGGCGGCGGCGAGGACACCGGCAGCAGGCGGAACGCGCCTTCGAGCAGCGCGAGCGGCACGACGAGGATGAGCAGCGCATAGAGCGCGATCGCTTTGACGACGCGCTGCATGGCGCTCGCTAGACGCTCGCCGCGATGCGCGGGGCCGGGCGTGCGGTCTCTTCCGGCGTCTTGGCCGGGGCCTGCGCGCCGTACTCCTGCCAGCTCTTGATCTGCAGCTCATCCAGACGCTTCTTGGAGAGCGCCTCGACCAGGCGGCTCGCGAGCTGGATGTTGGTGATGAGCGGAATGCCGTAGTCGGCGGCGCGGCGGCGGATGAGGTAGTCGTTGGAGAGCTCCTCCTCGCCGCTGTGCTTCGGAATGTTGACGACGAGATCCACCGCGCGCGCGGCGAGCAGCTCGAGCGTGTTCGGCGAGGCGGCCTTGTCCGGCCAGTGCGCGACGGTGGCGTCGATGCCGTTGTCGCGCAGGAATGCGGCCGTACCTGCGGTCGCGTACACGCGTATCTCCAGCGCCGCGAGCAGCCGCGCGCTTTCGAGGAATGCCGCCTTGTCGGCGATCGGGCCGGTGGAGAGAAGCACGCTCTTCACCGGCAGGCGGAAGCCGACCGAGAGCAGCGCCTTGAGGAACGCCTCCTCGAAATCGTCGCCCAGGCAGCCCACTTCGCCGGTCGAGGCCATCTCGACGCCGAGCACCGGGTCGGCGCCGTCGAGGCGCGTGAAGGAGAACTGCGGCGCCTTGACGCCGACGTACTCGAGGTCGGTGGCCGAAGCGCTCTGCACCGGCACCGGGCGGCCCATCATCACCGCGGCGGCGAGATCGATGAAGTTGACCCGCATCACCTTGGAGACGAACGGGAAGCTGCGCGAGGCGCGCAGGTTGCACTCGATCACGCTGACGTCGTTGCCTTTCGCCAGGAACTGGATGTTGAACGGCCCATGGATCTCGAGCGCTTGCGCGATGCGCGCGGCGATGCGGCGGATGCGGCGGATGGTCTCGAGATAGGTGCGTTGCGGCGGCAGCACGAGCGTCGCGTCGCCCGAGTGGACGCCCGCGTTCTCGACATGCTCGGAGACCGCCGACACCACGAGCGCGCCGCGGCAGGCGACGGCGTCGAGCTCGAGCTCGCGCGCGTTCTCGAGGAACTTGCTGATCACCACCGGATGGCGCGGCGACACGGTGGTCGCACGCGCGAGATAGCGGGTGAGCTCGGCGTCGCTCGCCGCGACGCCCATCGCCGCGCCGGAGAGCACGTAGGACGGGCGCACCAGCACCGGGTAGCCGACGCTGCGGGCGAAGCCGAGCGCATCCTCGGTCGAGACCAGCTCGCGCCAGGCGGGCTGCGCGATGCCGAGTCGATCGAGCAGCCGCGCGAACTTGTGGCGGTCCTCCGCCGTGTCGATCGCGGTCGCCGGGGTGCCGAGCAGCGGCACGCCGGCCTCGGCGAGCGCCAGCGCCAGGTTGTTCGGCGCCTGGCCGCCCATCGCCACCACCACGCCGACCGGCTGCTCGCGCCGGCAGATCTCGAGCACCGTCTCGAGGCTGATCTCGTCGAAGTAGAGCCGGTCGCACTCGTTGTAATCGGTGCTCACCGTCTCCGGGTTGTGGTTGAGCATGATCGTCTTGTAGCCCATGCGCCGCAGCGCCTGGACCGTGCTCACCGCGCACCAGTCGAACTCCACCGAGCTGCCGATGCGATAGGGCCCCGAGCCGAGCACCAGCACCGCGTTCTCGAGATCGCCCTGCGCGAGATCGTCCTCGCGGCCGTTGTACGTCAGGTAGAGGTAGTTGGTCAGCGCGGGATATTCGCCGGCGAGCGTGTCGATCTGCTTCACCGAGGGCACGATGCCCGCGGCGCGCCGCTCGGCGCAAACCCGCGCCGGCGACACGCCGGCGAGCTCGGCGATCTGCGCGTCGGAAAAACCGGCCTGCTTCGCGCCGATCAGCGTCTCTTCCGAGAGCTCGCACGCCAGCGCCTGCTCCAGCGCCACGATGCGCGCGATACGCTGCAGGAACCAGCGATCGATGTGCGTGAGCTCGCGCAGCCGGTCGATGCTGTAGCCGCGCCGCAGCGCCTCGGCGGCGGCATGGATGCGATCGGGCGTCGGCTCGCGCAGCACCTGCTCGATATCGCCGAGCGGCGCGCGCGCGCCGCCCGCCTCGATCATGCGCAGCGCCTTGGCGAGCGCCTCCTCGAAGCTGCGGCCGATCGCCATCACCTCGCCCACCGATTTCATCGACGAGCCGATGTTGGGCGAGGCGCCGCGGAACTTCTGCAGATCCCAGCGCGGCACCTTGACGACGACGTAGTCGAGCGCCGGCTCGAAGCAGGCGCTGGTCGCGCCGGTGATGGCGTTGGCGAGCGCGCCCAGGTTGTAGCCCAGGCCGAGCTTCGCCGCGATGAAGGCGAGCGGATAGCCCGTGGCCTTCGACGCCAGCGCGGAACTGCGCGACAGGCGCGCGTTCACCTCGATCGCGCGATAGGCGCCGGTGTGCGGATCGAGCGCGAACTGGATGTTGCACTCGCCCACCACGCCGAGATGCCGCACGGTGCGGATGGCGAGCTCGCGCAGCTGGTGGTATTCCCGGTTGGTGAGCGTCTGGCTCGGCGCCACCACGATGCTCTCGCCCGTGTGCACGCCCATGGGATCCAGGTTCTCCATGTTGCACACCACGATGCAGTTGTCGTAGCGGTCGCGCACCACCTCGTACTCGATCTCCTTCCAGCCGACCAGGTACTCCTCGACCAGCACCTGCGGGCTGTGCGCGAGCGCCTTCTCGACGCGCGCGGCGAGCTGCGCCTCGTCGACGCAGCAGCCCGAGCCGAGGCCGCCGAGCGCGTAGGCGACGCGCGCCATCACCGGGTAGCCGATGCGCGCGGCGATCGCGAGCGCCTCCTCCACCGTTGCAGCGGCGGCGCTGCGCGGCACCTCGACGCCGATCTCGGCGAGCCGTGCGGCGAACAGCGCGCGGTCTTCGGTGTCCTCGATCGTCGCGATCGGCGTGCCGAGAACCTCGACGCCGTACTTCTCCAGCACGCCTTCCCTGGCAAGCGCCAAGCCGCAGTTAAGCGCGGTCTGGCCGCCGAAGCCGAGCGCGATTGCGTCGGGGCGCTCGCGCTCGATCACCTGCGCGACGAAGTGCGGCGTCACCGGCAGGAAATAGATACGGTCGGCCAGCGCCGCCGAGGTCTGCACGGTGGCGATGTTGGGATTCACCAGCACCGTGCTGACGCCCTCCTCCTTCAGCGCCTTCATGGCCTGGCTGCCGGAATAGTCGAACTCGCCGGCCTCGCCGATCTTCAGCGCGCCGCTGCCGAGCAGCAGCACCTTGCGGGGCATCGCGCTCATCGCATCATGCTCACGAACTCATCGAACAGGCGCGCCGAATCCACCGGCCCGGGCGCGGCCTCGGGATGGAACTGCACGCTCATGAACGGCCGCGTGCGGTGGCGCATGCCTTCGTTGGAGCCGTCGTTCGCGTTGGTGAACCAGGGCTGCCAGCCGAGCGGCAGCGTCTCGCCATCGACCGCATAGCCGTGGTTCTGCGAGGTGATGTAGCAGCGCTCGGTGCCTTGTTCCTTGCAGGGCTGGTTGTGGCCGCGGTGCCCGAACTTGAGCTTGTAGGTGCGCGCGCCGGCGGCGAGCGCGAGCAGCTGGTGCCCGAGGCAGATGCCGAACACCGGGCGATCGGTGGCGAGCGCGCGCCGCAGGTTGCCGATGGTCGCGGTGCAGGCGGAAGGATCGCCGGGGCCGTTGGACACCAGCACGGCGTCGAAATCCTCCTGCAGGAAGTCGTAGTCCCAGGGCACGCGGATCACGGTGAGCCCGCGCGCGCGCAGCTCCGTGAGGATGCTCGCCTTGCAGCCGCAATCGACCAGCACGACGGTCTTGCCGCTGCCGGGATAGACGACGCGCTCGCGCGCGCTCACCTCGGCGACGAGATTGCGCTCGTTTGGATCGTCGAGCGCGATGTCCTCGCCCTCGAGCACCAGCCGGCCGAGCATGACGCCGGCGTGCCGCAGGCGCCGGGTGAGCGCGCGCGTGTCGATGCCGGAGAGACACGGAATGCCCTGCTCCTGCAGCCATTGCGGCAGGCTCTTGCGCGCGGCGGCGTGGCTGTACTCGGACGCGAGCTCGCTCACCACCAGGCCCACGGCCTGGATCTTCTCGGACTCGAAGTGCTCGGGCACGCCGTAGTTGCCCACCAGCGGATAGGTCAGCACGAGGATCTGGCCGCGATAAGACGGGTCGGTGAGCGCTTCGGTGTAGCCGACCATGCCGGTGTTGAAGACCACTTCGCCGGCGACCGACTTCGCAAACCCGGCGAGCCGGCCGGGCAGCGACGTTCCATCCTGAAGCGCCAGACAGGCGATGTCGCTCTTGCGCATGGGAGGACGAGACGATACGTGCGCAATGTGTTCGGCATTGTTCGCGCCGGGACTCCGGGCAGACTATGTGTGCCGCCGCAGTCCGGCGCGGACGCTTCGCCTATCCTTGGGCGCATGTCGAGCAACCAGATGGCAATGCCGTTACCGGGCCGGCGCGCGCGCGAGTTCCTGCTCCGGGCCGCAACCGTGCTGGTGTCGTTCGCGCTCATGGCGCTCGTTGGCGAGCTGATCGTGCGCATCGCGCTCAAGGACGGGGAGCGCTCGGTGCTCTATCCGCGCTATCAGACCGACTACCACTACGGTCCCTACACGCTGCGCGGCATTCGGCCGAATTCGGATTTCTGGCATACGAGCGTCGACGGCTCCTGGGAATTCGTGACCAACAATCGCGGGTTTCGCGACACGCGCGATTTTCCCTACGCCAAGCCGGCGGGCACGCTGCGGGTACTCGCGCTCGGCGATTCCCACACCCAGGGCTACGAAGTGCACCAGGACGCGACCTTCTCCGCCGTGCTCGAGCGCTACCTGCACAGCCACGGCATGCGCGCCGAAGTGCTGAACGCCGGCGTGTCGGGCTTCAGCACCGCCGAGGAGCTCGCGTTCCTCGAGAACGAGGGCTATCGCTACCAGCCCGATGTCGTGGTGCTCGCCTTCTACGCCAACGATTTCGAGGACAACCTCAAAGCGGATCTATTCGGTCTCGACAAAGGCGGCCTGGTCGAGCACCGGCACGTGCACATTCCGGGCGTGGCGATCCAGAACGTGATCTACAACGTGCCCGGGATGCGCTGGCTGAGCGAGAACTCGTACTTCTATTCGCTGCTGCTCAACAGCGTCTGGGAATATTTCAAGGCCCGGCTCGCGCGCAGCGCGCATGCCACCGAGTATGCGGTGGCGAAAGAGAGCGCCTCCAAGTACGAAGTCGACCTCGCGCTTGCGCTCATCGAGCGCGCGCAGCGCTTCTGCCGCAGCCGCGGCATGCGCCTCATCGTCGTCGACATCCCGGCGCAGGGCAAGCCTTACCACTTCGCCGACTCGCTGCCGCCGGCCGCGCAACGCGCGCTGCAGAGCGACGAGATCGAATATGTCAGCAGCCATGCCCTCTTCGCCGGCTACGACGGTGCGGTGGCGCTGCACGTGCCGCACGGGCACCAGCACATCACGGAGCTCACGCACGCCGCGATCGGCGTCGAGCTAGGCCGCAGAATCGCGCGGACGCCGTAGCGCCGTCGCCGCCGGCCAGAGCGCCTCGTAGGCGGCGAGCAGCTTCGGCACCTCGTGGCGCCACTCGAGCTCCTCGAGCACGCGGCGCCGGCCGTACTCGCCCATCAGGCGCCGCCGCTGCGGATCATCCAGCAGCTCGACGATCTTCGCGGCGAGATCCAGCGGGTCGTTGCGCCGCGCGTAGAGCGACGCGGCTTGCGCCGAGTAGCGGCCTTCGGCCAGATCGAACTGCACCACCGGTTTGCCGAGCGCCATGTATTCCATGACCTTGTTCATGGTCGAGATGTCGTTCATCTCGGTGGCGACGTCGGGGTTCACGCAGACGTCGGCGGTGTTCAGCATCGCGAGCAGCTCGTCGTCGGGCACGCGCCCGGTGAAAGTCACATGCTCGGCGACGCCGAGCTCGACGGCGAGCGCCTGCATCTCCTCGAGCGAGGTGCCGCCGCCGACCAGGCCGAACTGCACGTCCGTGCGCCCGAGGCCCTGGACGATGTGCGCCGCCGCGCGCAGCAGGTAATCGATGCCCTCCTGCCGGCCCATCACGCCGACGTAGCCGACGAGGAACCGGCGGCCCTTTTTCAGCGCCGGGTTCCCCGGGGCGATCCTGAGGCGCTCGACGCTCGGCCCGCTGCGCACGACGAACACGCGGCCGGGCGGCATGCGCCCGCGCTCGATGGCGATGCGCCGGTAGGAAAAGTTCGTCGCGATCGAGACATCGGCCGTGCGGAAGGTCCAGCGCTCGAGCCTGAGCATCAGCCGGTAGAAGAAGTCCTTGCGGCCGAACTTCGCCACATACAGCTCGGGATTGGCGTCGTGATGGTCGAAGAGGAATTTCTTGCCGAACAGCTTGTAGAAGCCGCCGATCAGGAAAAACAGGTCGGGCGGGTTGCAGGCGTGGATGACGTCGAAGCCGCGCGCGGCGAGCACGCGCAGCGACAGCGCGAACGTCCAGAGCAGCGCCGCGCTGTATTCGACGAGGTAGCCGAGCGCGCCTTTGCCCTCGGTAGGCAACGGGTAGCGCCAGATGTGGATGCCGTCGATCACCTCGAAGCGCGCCTCGCAGCCGCGCCCCGTCGGGCAGATGATCGATACCGTGTAGCCGGCATCGCGCAGCGCGCTCGCCTCCTGCCAGACGCGCCGGTCGAACGGGCTCGGCAGGTTCTCCACCAGGAAGAGGACGCGCTTCATTGGCCCCAGTGCACCTCGAGCGCGACCACGCGCTCGCCGCAGACGACGATCCTCGCGCTCGCGCATGCCGCGAGCGCGTTCCAGTCGACCGCGGCGAGACCGTTCCACGCGTTCTCATAGCTCGTGCCGTCGCCCGCGCCGTAGCGCGACTCGCGCTCCGGCCGCACGTAGAAGATGCGCATTACTTGATCGCGGCGAGCCGGAAGGGATCGTCGAGCAGCCGCGCGAGCGGGTACGGGATGCGCAGGCCGTTCACGTAATAGCGCAGCCGCGAGAAACCGGCATCGAAGAAGGCGGCGCGCAGCTCCGCGGCGGGGCCGTTCGAGCTGGTGTAATACACGCCGCCGTCCTGGAGCGCGCGGCAGATGCCGGGGAGCTGGGAGATGACGAGCGCGCGGCTGAAGGCGACGTCGACCGCGCCCTCGGGCAGCGGAATGCGTACGCCGTCGTGCACCACGCGCACCAGGTTCGGCGGCCCGCCGAGCCGCCCCATGATGTCCTCCGAGACGTCAAGCGCGTAGACGCGCTCGACGTAGCCGGCGGCGCGGCGCGCGAGCGCGCAATCGCCCGCGCCGACCTCCATGAATATCTTGTGCAGGTCGAACGCGCGCCTGAGGCTCTTCAGCTCGCGCTCGGCGTCGCGCTCGCGCCGCTCGAGCGCCTCCGCATCGAAGCGCAAGCGGCCTGCAGTTGCGCTGTGCAGACCCGCCGTTACGGTCTGCATTCTATTTGTTACCAGCATATGCCCTCGTACACGCCGGCGATGCTGCGGGAGTCGGAGACGCGCACGAAATCGATGATGGTCTGGCCGTCGGCGATGCGCTTGGGCACATCGGCGAATTCCGCTGCCGCGTTGCCGATGACGATGGTCTCGGCGTGCGAGAGCACCTCGTCGATCGACGGCACCATGAGCCGCGAGATGTGGGGGATCTTGTTGAGGATGTAGTCGCGGTTCGCGCCGTGCAGGCAGGCGAGGCTTACGTTGCGGTCATAGACGCGCAGGTCGTAGCCCTTGCCGAGGAGCCGCTCGGTCAACTCGACCATCGGGCTTTCGCGCAGGTCATCGGTGCCCGCTTTGAAAGAAAACCCGAGGATGCCCACGCGCTTCGCGGCCTTTTCCACCACCGCCTGCACGCCGCGCTCGATCTGCAGCTGGTTCGAGGGCAGCACCGATGCCAGGATCGGAAGCGAGACGTCCAGCGTCTTCGCCTTGTACAGCAGCGCGCGCAAATCTTTCGGCAGGCACGAGCCGCCGAAGGCGAAGCCGGGCTTCAGGTAGTACGGCGACAGATTCAGCTTCTGGTCCTGGCAGAAGATCTCCATCACCTTGTGCGCGTCGACTTCGAGCGCCTTGCAAAGGCTGCCGATCTCGTTTGCGAAACCGACCTTCAGCGCGTGCCAGGCGTTGTCGGCGTACTTCACCATCTCGGCGGTCTCGATGTCCGTGCGCACGAGCGGGCCGGGAATCTTCGCGTAGAGGTTGGCGAGCACGTCGCCGCTCGCCCGGTTCACCTCGCCGATCACGGTCTTCGGCGGGTGGTAGTAGTCGTGCACCGCGGTGCCTTCGCGCAGGAACTCGGGGTTGATGCACACGCCGAATTCGTCGCCCGCCTGCTTGCCGGAGTATCTCTCGAGCAACGGAATGACGATGCCGCGCATCGTGCCCGGCAGCATGGTGCTGCGGAACACGATCACCGGGGCGCCGGGATGGTAGGCGAGCGTCCGGCCGATCTGCTCGCAGACGCGCTTCACGTATTTGAGATCGATGCCGCCGTTCGGCTGGCTCGGCGTGCCGACGCAGACGAACACGAGATCGGTGTGCCGCACCGCGTCTTCCACCACGGTCGCGGCGTGCAGCCGGCCCGACGCGACCTGCTCGGCGATGATCTCGCCGAGCTCCTTCTCGATGATCGGCGAGCGACCCTCGTTGATCAGCTCGACCTTGGCGCGCTCCGGATCGACGCCGATGACCTCATGCCCTTCCTTCGCCAATAGTCCCGCGGATACGGCGCCCACGTATCCGAGCCCCAGCACGCAGATTTTCATAGCGGGAGAGCATGCTTGAGCTTCGTTGTGCGCCGTCGCCCCGCGCGCCGCGCGCGCGTAGTCCGGCCGGGATGATGCCTGACCCCGACGGCGAGGCACGGCTCACAGGGTAAAAACGCGCATCGCGCGCGCGTCAATAGGCCAAGCGCGCTGCCCGCCGCTCAACCTGCGTCGCAAAGCGTAGTCCTAAGGAACCCACGGAAGCGCAACGCGTCGTCTTCCCGCGCAAGCGGGAAAAAGAAGGCTCGACCCCGCTTTCGTTGGGGAGACGGTTTTCTCTAATTGCTCTCGGAGCCCGCGGTGCGATCGCGATAAGTCGCGTTGCCGATCCACCAGCCGTTCAGGTAGTCGGCGGTGGAGACCTGCACGTCGTGCCGCGAGCACTGGTAGGCGTAGGTATCGATGCGCGGCGGGATGCCGTTCAGCCCGTCGCGCTCGCCGAGCTCATACCAGCGGGCGCCGCCGCAGGCGTCCCGGGTCATGGCGCTGCAGCCGCCGACGAACAGGATGGAGACGAACAGCGCGCAGCGCATGGCGACAGTCTAATTCGCCGCCGCGCCTGCGGCGCTCAATCAGGCGCGAGCTGCCTGCAGTTCTGGTTGGCCGCGACGAAGAAAGGCTCGTCCGCGTATTCCGGACTCACCACGATGGCGATGCGTCGCGCGCAATGGGGGCACTTGAGAAACGGCCCGGTGTTGTCGTGCAGGATGCGCGGGCTTTCACGCGTCGGCTCCCACGCCGCCCCGCTCACGCCGGGGCGGAGCGAATACAGGATCTTCCGGCAGCAGGGGCAAAGGAACGAGCGCTGGCTGATGTCGGTGGTGGCCGCCACAACCGCAAAAGCTAGCACCTGCCACCCTGCGCGGGCAGGCGGACGCTGTCAGGCTTTGCAAAGCGTCCTCGGGCTCCGGCCCTCCTCGGCAATGCCACCGGTCAGGACGGCTCCGGCGGTGTAAAGCATTGTCACTGCCTCCGTGACCTGATAAATCCGGGGCCTTCTACACCGCGGCGCCGCGCGCAAGAGCACCATCGCGCTTACGACTACCAACAGGTGGGACCATGAAACAGCGAGTGGTCAAGGCACAGGACGCCACGCCCCTTCTGCCGCGCAAATCCAGGCGTGGATCGCCGAAGCGGCCTATTACCGCGCCCAGAGCCGCGGCTTCGAGCCCGGGCGCGAGACCGAGGACTGGCTGACGGCGGAAGCCGAGGTGCTGGCGCGCGTCGGCGCCGAACGGACCGCGGCATGACACCCGAGCCGCAATTCGAACGCGCGCTCGCCGAGCTCTCCCCGAGCGAGCAATACGAGCTCGATTTCGGCGCACCCGGGTAGGCCGTTTTCCTGGTGGTGGTCATTGCATTGACCACCTGCTGCCCCACGAGCAAGCTATAGTGAGCACAATGAAAGAGACGCTCTACACGCAGACGCTGGCGCGCGCCGCTGACGCCGAAGGCGGAACAGCAGCGCTCGCGAGCCTGCTAAACGTGCCGGAAAGAACGCTGGAGCGCTGGATGAGCGGCCGCGCGCAGACGCCGCTGCGCGCGTTCCTGAAAGCGCTCGAGCGCCTGACGACGCATGAGGTCAACGGCGCGGCGACGCCGCTGCCGGCGGGGAACGGCGACCCGCTCGTCTTCCGCATGGGCAGCCTGCTTGCCCGCTGCGCGCGCTGCGACAGCACGGAGTTCCGGCCCGCCGATCCCCACGCGCCGCTGAGGCTGACCGCCGAGCTGGTATGCAGCGCCTGCGGTCAGAAAGTGGTCTACGGAAACCTGATTGCGCAGCTCGCGCAGGATGCCGTGCAGCAGTCTCACGCCATGACCAGCGCGCGGCAGCGGCGCCAGGACGCGCTAAGAAACAACTCCCGGAAGAAGCCATCCATAGCCGGCTAGCGTGCGCCGTGCGTCGCGCTTGCACGACGAGATAAGAGCGCGCGCCTGGTCGACGAGCTCGGCAGCCCGCTGGCGCGCGAAAGCCCTCGTGGAGTGTGCTTTCTGTCGACCCCATGCGCCGGGTTTACCGCCCTGCGCTTCCAGCGCAACTTGCGCAGGCGTATGCTGCCTTTCAGGGGGAAGGAGCATGACGGTGGAGCTCGAGGAATTGAAGGCCCTGTGGCTCGACCTGCGGGCGCACGTCGACCAGCTCGCCAGCGAGCGCCAGCAGTACTACGACTTCTTCGAACAGGCGAGCGAGGCCTATGTCGTCACCGACGAGCACGGCACCATCACCGACGCGAACGGCGCCGCGGTCGACATCCTGCAGCGCCGCAAGCGCCATTTGCGCGGCAAGCCGCTTACGGCGCTGGTGGCGCTCGAGCGGCGCACGGAGTTCCGGCAGCGGCTGCGCGCCCTGCGCGAGCGCACGCCCGGCGCGGAGCGCGCCTGGCGCACGATCTTCGTCGCGCCGGAGCTGCGCACCGAGGTGCAAGTCAACGCCCGGCTGATCGAGCGGCCGGACAGCGTCGGCGGCGTCTGCTGGCGGCTCGAGGCGCTTGCGTGAACTCACGCCCTTCCCCCGAGTGGCTGATGACCACCGTGGGCGCCGTGCGCGAGCTGATGGTCAAGCGGCTCGAGGCCGACTCGCTTGACGGCGACTCCAGGCGCGAGATGGAAGTGGCGCTCGAGGAGCTCGACGTGATGTGGGACGAGCTGCAGGGGCAGGCGGCGCTCCTCGTGCGCGAAAACGAGCGCTACGCCGAATTCTTCCAGTATGCGCCGGATGCCTACCTCATCACCGACGCCGGCGGCAACATCCGCGAGGCGAATGAGGCGGCGCTCGAGCTGCTCAAGACGCGCCGCGAAGAAGTGGTCGGCAGGCCGCTCGCCGAATACATCGCCGCCGACGATCGCGTGAGCTTCCTCGCGCGCAGCGTCGGTCTCATGCCGGGCGGCGCGGCGCAGCCGCTCGCCTGGCAAGCGCAGCTGCAGCCGCGCGAGGGCACTGCGCTCGCCGCGCAGTTCAGCGTGCGCGCCATCCCGCTCAAGAAGAGCGGTGTCGGCGGACTTTGCTGGCTCGTGCGGCCGGCGACCTAGGGTGGCCGGAGGACCGTGTCCTCCGCCTTTGAAGTGGTGGCGCTCGCCGCCTCGGCAGGCGGCCTCAACGCGCTCACGCACGTGCTGGCGGCGCTACCGGAGGACTTCCCGGCCGCGCTGGTCGTCGTCCAGCACCTCGATCCGCGACATCGCAGCCCCTGGCCGACATCCTCAGCCGCCGCGCCGTGCTGCCGGTCAAGGAAGCGGCCGACGGCGACGAGCTGCGGCCGGGTTGCGCCTACATTGCCCCGCCC
>DASSLQ010000067.1:0-5598 GCA_035689325.1 Burkholderiales bacterium
TCATGGACTCCTCCTAAGGAAGAGCGATTCTAATGAGCCGCGCGCCGGCCGCGCAAACGGCGGCGCGGCTCGATTGACGGTACATCTTGCCCTAGGCACGATCGCCGGCAAATCGGCATGTCTGCCGTCTCAAGCCCCGCCATGCACACGAGGACAGCCGCGCGCCGCTTCACGCTCTGCTGCCTGGCCGTGGCCGCGCTCGCCACCGCCCTGAACGTGCGCTCGCCGCGCATGGAGGTCAATTTCTACGATGGCCGGTTCTTCTACGTCGCGGCGCGGATCTTCATGGCTCACGAGTCGCCCTACGATCTCGGACGTTATCGCGCCCGGCTGCGAGAGACGGCGCAGCGCTTTCCGGATGCAGGCGCCGAGCTGGACGCCGAAATCGAGTCCTTCGCCTATCCGCCGGCGAGCCTCATCGTGTTCGCGCCGCTCGGGCTGCTCGACTATCCGCTTGCGCGCCAGCTCCTGACGCTCCTCAACGTGCTGCTGATGCCAGTCGCCGCCTTGATGCTGGTCCTGTTTTTCGACGTCGCGGCCGCCATGCGACGGCGCGCGCTCACCATCGCCGCGCTCGTCGTCGGCCTGCTGCACTTTTCGTTTCCAACTACGCTCGTCCTCGGCCAATGCGACATCGTCATGCTGGTGGCGCTTGCCGGGACGCTGCTCGCGCTGCAAAGGCGCTCGCTGCCGCTCGTTGCCGCATGCGGCGCGATCGCATTGATCAAGCCGCAACTCACGCTCGTTCCGATCCTCGCGCTCATCGTGCGCGAACGGGCGTGGCGCGCCGGCCTGATCCTGCTCGCCGTCGTGGCTCTCTCGAACCTGCTCGCCGCGTTGCTGATCTATCACCCCGGTCTCGGACGCGAGATGCTCGACGCGCTGATCCGCAACCGGGGCCTCGAGTACAACCAGCCCGCCGCGAGCCACGGCGGGCTGCTGCTCGGGGCCCGCTCACCGATTTTCGGCGCGGCCAACCTCTTGCTCATTCCGGCCGGCGCGATCGCGGTGCTGCTCGCGGCGTGGCAGCGCGATCGTTACCCGCCGCACACCGCGCTCGTCGCCTCGATCGTGCTCACGCTGTACGCGCTGCCGCTGCACTACTATGACTTCGTCCTGCTGCTCGCGGCGCTGCTCGGCTGCCTGACGATCAACGTCGGGCTCGCCGCGCTGCTGATCGTGCTCGCCATCGGCGTCGATCGAGAGGCCGTCACGCAGGCAATGGTGTCCGCGCTTGCGGCCGGGTCGTGGCCGACGCACCAGACTCTGCACGCCGTGTACATCCTGATTGCTTACCTCGCGCTGCAGGGTTATGTCTTCTTTCGCTACGTACGCAACGCCCAGACCGCGCCCAGCGCCGCCGGCAGCGCGACCGCAAGTCCGACCGGCGTGGTCCGCACCGGCAGCCCCTGAGCCGCGCAGCGCTGCGCGAAGGCGCGCGGCGCCGGGCCGGCGAGCAAATAGCCGGCCAGCGCCGGTGGCGCCGGCGCGTCGCCGAGCAGCCTGGCTATTTCCGCTCTGTCAGCAATCAGGATGGCGCCGCGCGCGCTTTCCAGCCGCACGCCGGCGCGTTCAGGCCGCGGCACCAGCCCGGCGAAGCGCGCCCAGCGTGCTGCCGTCTCCACCGGGTTGTCGGCAACGACGTACACCTCCTCGAGGCGCAGCGGATTCACATCGCCTGGCCGCCAGAGCTGCTCGGGCGTCAAGTGCTCGACGTACTGGATGCGCCCCTCGGGCATCTTCTCCGGCGGCAGCCGCACCACCTTGAAGCGCGCCGTGCCGCCCGCGGCCTCGCGCGAGAGGGCGACGAGCGGCTGCGGGTCGAACCCGTGCGCCGCCAGGCGGCGATGCTCGCCTTCCGCGTCGGGCGTGCCGTAGCAGACAAGATGCACGCCGTCATAGCGGCGCATGAGCGCGCGCATGCGCGTGGCGGCCGGCGTGTGGTGCGTCGGCGAAAGCAGCTCGATGTAGCCGGCTTCGAGCATCACGCAGCGATTGGACGCGCCCACCGGCCCCTCTGGCGTGCGCTGCACGGAGGTCGGCGTCACGCGCAGGCCGAGCGCCTCGCACACGCGCGCCGCGGCGTCGAGATCGGCGACGAAGTGCGAGACGTGATCGAGGTAGAGCTCGCCCGGCGGCGGCCGCTGCCGGTCGGCGGCGTTCATGGCGCGCTAATATAACCGCGCCGTGAATCAGCCCACTGAAATCCGCGCAGCTACCGTGAACGGCGCCCAGGCGCTGGTCGAGATGCTGCGCGCGCACGGCGTCGAGATCGTCTTCGGCCTGTGCGGCGATACCAGCCTGCCGCTTTACGATGCGCTGCGCGGGTCACGCCTGCGCCACATCCTCACGCGCGATGAGCGTCACGCTGCATACATGGCCGACGGCTATGCACGCGTCACCGGCAGAGTGGGCGTGTGCGAAGGCCCCTCCGGCGGCGGAGCTACCTATTTGCTCCCGGGCCTTGCCGAGGCGAACGAGTCATCGATCGCCGTGCTCGGCATCAACACCGACGTCAGCGTCTCGTCGCGCGGCCGCTACACGCTGACGGAGCTCGACCAGCGCACGCTGATGCGCCCGGTGACGAAATGGAACGCGGTGATCGATCGCGCGGCGGACATCCCGCGCGTCCTCCGCCGGGCGTTCGAGGCTATGACGACCGGCCGCCCCGGCGCCGCGCATATCGCGCTGCCTTACGACGTGCAGACCGCACCGGTCGAGGCAGCCGACGTCTGGGCCGATCCGTCGCTCGGCGTGTATCCATCGCGCCGCGTGGCCCCGGACCCGGAGATGGTGACGCTCGCCGCGAAGCTGCTGCGCACGGCGCGCAATCCGCTCTTCATCTGCGGCGGCGGCGTGATCATCTCCCGCGCCGAGGCGGAGCTCACCGAGCTCGCGGAAAAGCTCGCCGCACCGGTCGCGACGACGATCAGCGGCAAAGGCTCGATCGACGAGCGCTGCGCGCATGCGGTGGGGGTGGTTGGTTCCAACGGCGGCACGCCCGAGACGCGCGCGATCGTGGACGGCGCGGACGTCATCGTCTTCGTCGGCTGCCGCGCCGGCTCGGTGACGACCGAGCGCTGGCGCCATCCGGCACCGGGCGAGGCCCGCATCATCCACATCGATGTCGACCCGGCGGTGCCAGGCCGCAACTACAAGGTCGACGTGCCCCTGATTGCCGATGCGAAGCTCGCGCTCGCCGCGCTGCTCGACGCCGTCGGCGCCCGGGAGGGTGACCTCACGGCGCTGGACGCGCGCAAGCGCGCCAAGTTCGAGCACTACGAGGCGCTCGCGCGCTCGGACGAAACGCCGCTGCGGCCCGAGCGCGTGGTGGCCGGGCTCTCGCGCCTGCTGGACGCCGATGCGACGCTCGCCGCCGATCCGGGCACGCCGTGCCCATACCTTTCCGCCTATTACGTGCTGCGCGGCACCGGGCGACGTTTCCTTTCCAATCGTGCGCACGGCGCTCTCGGCTATTCGCTCGCAGCCGCCGCAGGCGCGCATTTCGGCCGGCCCGACGTCAAAACCGTCGCCGTGATGGGTGACGGCAGCTTCGGCATGTGCGCGGGCGAGCTCGAGACGCTCGTACGCCTGAAGCTGCCGATCACGGTGGTCGTGATTTCCAACGCCACCTACGGCTGGATCAAAGCAGGCCAGCGCGCGGGCTACGGCCAGCGCTACTTCTCCGTCGATTTCAGCGTCACCGACCACGCGGCGGTGGCGCGCGCCTACGGACTGAAAAGCTGGCGCGTCACCCAGCCCTCCGAGCTTGCGTCGGCGCTGAAAGCGGCGCTCGCGGCCGGCGAGCCGACGCTGGTCGACATCGTGTGCCAGCCGCTGCACGAAGCGAAAGCGCCGGTATCGGAGTGGATCGCATGATCGAGAGGGGCCATCACGACATGGGCGGCCTGCCGGCCGGCAAGGTCGAGCGCACCGAGCACGACTATCCGCAATGGGAGCGGCGGGTCGATGCGATGGTGCAGCTCTTGCGCATGGGCAAGAAGATCACGGTAGACGAGCTGCGCAAGAATATCGAGGCGCTGCCGCCGGCGGCCTACGACCAGCTCTCGTACTACGAGAAGTGGATCAGCTCGCTCACGCAGACGCTGATCCAGCGCGGCATCATCACCACCGATGAGCTCGGCCGCAAGATGGAGGAACTGGAGCGCCGCCGCCGATGAGCGCACAAGCCACCAGCGTCGCGCCGCGGTTCAAGCCCGGTGAGCGCGTACGCGTTCGCAAAGCCGCGCCGCTCGGGCATATCCGCACGCCGTACTACATCCGCGGGCATGTCGGCGAGATCGAGCGGCTTTGCGGCGCCTTTCCCAACCCCGAGGAGCTCGCGCAGATGCGCGACGGCCTGCCGGCGCAGCCGCTGTATAGAGTGCGTTTCAAGCAGAAAGAGGTGTGGCCCGACTATCGCGGGCCGGACGCCGACGTGGTCGAGATCGAGATTTTCCAGCACTGGTTGGAGAAGGCATGAGCGAGCAGGGGACCTATAAGCCGTACACGTACTACGAGCTGATGGAGACGAGCCTGCGCGAGCTGCTCGTCGAGAAGGGCATCCTCACCGACGAGCAGGTGAACGCCGAGGTGTCGGCGATGCGGGCGCGGACGCCGCAGCGCGGCGCGCGCGTCGTGGCGCGGGCGTGGGTCGACGCCGCATACAAGAAGCGGCTGCTCGCGAATGGCACGGCCGCATGCGAAGAGCTCGGGCTGGAGATCCCCGGCCTGCATCTCGTGGTGGTCGAGAACACGCCGCAGGTGCATAACGCGATCGTGTGCACGCTGTGCTCCTGCTATCCGCGCGTGCTCCTCGGTCTCCCGCCCGACTGGTACAAGTCGCGCAATTACCGCTCGCGCATGGTGCGCGAGCCGCGCGCGGTGCTGGCGGAATTCGGGCTGCGCATCCCGGACGCTGTGCAGATCAGGGTGCACGACTCGACCGCCGATATGCGCTACATGGTGCTGCCGATGCGTCCGCAAGGCACCGAGGGCTGGGATGAGCAGCGGCTCGCCGGCATCGTCAGCCGCGACTGCATGATCGGCGTCGCGGTGCCGACGGTCGCGCTTGGCTAAGCTCGCGCCGCTCGGCGCGGTGCCGCTCGGCGATTGCGCGGTCTACGTCGAATTTTCGAAAACGCTCGACCTGGAAGTGAACTCCGCGCTGCAGCGCCTCGCGGCGAGGCTGTACGGCCGCGCGCTGCCGTGGGTGCGAGACGTGGTGCCCGCACTGGGCGGAATCGCGATCCATTTCGATCCCGATCATGCCGACGTGCACGGCGATGCGATGAGCGCGGCGCTCAACGTCGTGAGCGAGTGCCTGAAGCAGGGGCTGCCCAAGGAGGACGAGACCACCACGCGCACGGTCGAGGTGCCGGTGTGCTACGAGGCGGAATTCGCGCCGGATCTTACCGAGGTCGCGGCGATGGCGAAGGTGACGCCCGACGAAGCGGTGGCGCTTCATGCAGGAAGCGAGTTCCGCGTGCTGATGATCGGCTTCGCGCCGGGCCATGCCTATATGGCCGGCCTCAATCCGAAGCTCTCCGTGCCCCGGCGCGCCGCGCCGCGACCGATCGTGCCGGCGGGCTCGGTGGC
>DASSLQ010000068.1:0-23331 GCA_035689325.1 Burkholderiales bacterium
CTTTGCCATCAACTCCACCGCATCCGGCGGCTGCGGCAGCGCGTGCCAGGTGTGGAAGAACACGCTGTCGTCGCGCTTGCCGGCGAACGCTTGCCACAGCTCCTCGGCGGTGAATGACAGGATCGGCGCCATCAGCCGCACGAGGCTGTGCGTGATGTGATAGAGCGCCGTCTGCGCCGAGCGGCGCGCCGCCGAGTGCGCCCCGCACGTGTACAGTCGGTCCTTGAGGATATCGACGAAGAACGCGCCGAGGTCTTCCGAGCAGAATGACTGCAGGCGCTGCGCGACGAGGTGGAACTGGTAGCGCTCGTAGTCGGCACTGACCGCCTTTTGCATGTCTGCGGTCATGGCGAGCGCGTAGCGGTCAAGCTCGACCATGTCGGCGAGCGCCACGGCGTGGCGCGAGGAATCGAAGTCGGAGGTGTTGGCGAGCAGGAAGCGCAGCGTGTTGCGCATCCTTCGATAGCTCTCGACAACGCGCTTCAGGATCTCGTCGGAGATGAATAGCTCTCCGGAATAATCCGTAGCCGCAGCCCACAGCCGCAGGATTTCCGCGCCCAGGGTATTCGACACCTTGTCGGGCGCGACGATGTTGCCGAGCGACTTCGACATCTTGCGGCCGGTGCCGTCGACCGTGAAGCCGTGCGTGAGCAGCGCCTTGTACGGCGGCACGCCGTCGAGCATGCACGAGACCAGCAGCGACGAATGGAACCAGCCGCGGTGCTGGTCCGAGCCCTCGAGATAGAGCTCGGCCGGAAAACCAGAGTCCGCGCGGTGCGAGCCGCGCATCACGGTGAAGTGCGTCGAGCCGGAATCGAACCAGACGTCGAGCGTGTCCCGACTCTTCTCGTACTGCTTTGCGTCAACGCCCAGTTCCTCCGGCGTCACGCCCTGCCACGCCTCGATGCCGCCCTTCTCGACGCGCTTTGCCACCTCCTCCAAGAGCTGCGGCGTGAGCGGGTGGAGTTCGCCGGTTTCGCGATGCAGGAAGAAGGGCATCGGCACACCCCATTGGCGCTGGCGCGAGAGCGTCCAGTCGGGACGGTTCGCGATCATGCCGTACAGCCGCGCCTTGCCCCAGGCTGGGAAGAACTCGGTCGCCTCGATGCCGCGAAGCGCCGTGGTGCGCAGGGTCTCTCCACGCACGGGCTTATCCATCGCCGCGAACCATTGCGTGGTGGCGCGCAGGATCACCGGCGTCTTGTGGCGCCAGCAATGCATATAGCTGTGCACGTAGGTTTCCTTGTGCAGCAACGCGCCGCGCTTCTCTAACTCGGCGACGATCTTCGGATTTGCGTCCCAGATCGACAGGCCGCCAAAGAGTGGCAGCGACGGCGCGAATTTGCCCTCGCCCATCACCGGCGTCAGGATCTCCTCGTCCTTCATGCCGTAGCGGCGGCACGACTCGAAGTCCTCGACGCCATACGCCGGCGCGGAATGCACGATGCCGGTGCCGGTGTCCAGCGTCACGTAGTCGCCGAGATAAATGGGCGCACGGCGCTCGTAGAACGGATGCTGGAAGCTAATGTGCTCGAGTGCCCGGCCTTTGCACTGCGCCAGCGTCCGACCCTCCAAGCCATAGCGCTTGAGACACGCCTCCTGCAACTCGGCGGCCAGGATCAGCAGCCCTCTCGCGGTGTCCACCAGGTGGTACGTGACCTCGGGATGCACGTTCAGCGCCTGGTTGCCGGGCAGCGTCCACGGCGTGGTCGTCCAGATGACTGCGAAGCCCGGCTTGTCGACCTTGACGCCGAACGCCTTGGAGAGCTTCTCCGGCTCGGTGAACGCAAAGCCCACGTCGATCGCCGGATCCTTGCGGTCCTCGTACTCCACTTCGGCTTCGGCGAGCGCGGAGCCGCAATCGAAGCACCAGTTGACCGGCTTCAGACCGCGGTAGACGTAGCCGTTCGCGAGGATCTCGCCCAGCACGCGGATTTCGTTCGCCTCCGTAACGGGATCCATCGTCAGGTACGGGTGCTCCCAATCGCCAAGCACGCCGAGTCGTTGGAAGCCCTTCTTCTGGCCTTCGATCTGCTCGGTGGCGAAGGCGCGGCAGCGGCGCTGCGTCTCTTCCGTAGGCAGGTTCTTGCCGTACTTCTTCTCGATCTGCACCTCGATCGGCATGCCGTGGCAGTCCCAGCCGGGCACGTAGGGCGCGTCGAAGCCGGCGAGCGTCTTCGACTTGACGATGATGTCCTTCAGGATCTTGTTCATCGCCGTGCCGATGTGGATGTCGCCGCTCGCGTAAGGCGGTCCGTCGTGCAGGACAAAGCGCGGCCGGCCCTTGGCGATCTGGCGCAGCCGCCGGTAGACGCCCTTCTCCTGCCACTCCTTCACCCATTGCGGCTCGCGCTTGGCGAGATCGCCGCGCATCGGGAACGGCGTCTCGGGGAGGTTCAGCGTGTCTTTGTAGTCAGCCATGTCTCGCAAAATACTGGCGCGCCTGCTCGGCGTCTTGCGCAATCGCCCGGCGCAGCGCCGCCAGGTCGTCGAATTTCGCCTCGTCGCGCAGCTTGCGCAGGAAGCGCACGCGCAGGCGCCGCCCATAGAGTTCGCCGTCCCAATCGAACAGATGCACTTCCAGCAGCGGCTTCGCCACCGGGTTCACCGTGGGCCGGCGCCCGACGCTGGCGACTGCGCGGCCCGCATTTATTCCCTCGGCTTCAACCTCCACGACGTAGATTCCTGCCAGCGGCGGCCGCTGCGCCAGCGCGATGTTCGCGGTCGGGAAGCCGAGCTCGCGCCCCAGGCGCGCGCCTTGTCCGACCTTGCCGCTGATCGTGTACGGCCGGCCAAGCAGCCGCTCGGCGCGCGCGAAGTCGCCCGCCGCGAGCGCCGTGCGCACCGCCGAGCTCGAGACGCGTTCACCGTCGAAGGACACATCGGGCATCGCTTCGAGCGCGAAGCCGGCGCGCCGCGCCGCATCCTCGAGAGTCGCGAAGTCGCCCTGGCGCTTCGCGCCGAAACGGAAGTCGCGTCCCACCAGCAACCATTGCACGCCGAGCCCGCGCACCAGCACGTCGGCGACAAAGCGCGCTGCGCTCATCGCGGCGAAGCGTGCGTTGAAGTGGACGAGGTGCACGCGCTCGACTCCCGCGGCAGCGAGCAGCTCGAGCTTGTCGTGCAGGCGCGTAAGGCGCGCCGGCGCTGCAGCACCGGCGAAGAATTCGCGCGGATGCGGCTCGAACGTCAATACGCAGGAGGTCACGCCCAGCTCGCGGCCCTTGGCCACGACGCGCTCGACCAGCGCCATGTGGCCGCGGTGCACGCCGTCGAAGTTGCCGATGGTCAGCGTGGAGCGGCCCCGGGCGCTCCGCAAAGAGCCGTGCGTGACCACCATGGAGTCGTTAAAATACTGAATTATAGATGAAATGTCCGCGGCGCCGATGAAATCGATCGAACAGCAGATGGCGACCTACGCGGCCTATCACCAGGACGCGCGCAACAAGGCAACGCACTTCATCGGCGTGCCGGTGATCGTGCTCGCGCTGTTCATTCCGCTCGCCTGGGTGCGATTCGATCTCGGCGGCGTCGCGATCAGCGCAGCGCTGCTGGTCGCGACCGCGGTCCTCCTCTACTACTTCATGCTCGATGTGCCGCTCGCGCTCGCCATGCTGGTCGTTTTCGCTGCGCTCGCATGGCTCGGGACATCGATTGCGTCGCTCGGCAGCGCGCCCGGCTGGACCTGGTTCGCAGTGCTTTTCATCGGCGGCTGGATCCTGCAGCTCGTCGGCCACGTCTACGAAGGCCGCCGGCCCGCGCTCACGGACAACCTGTTCCAGATCTTCGTCGCGCCGATTTTTCTCGCCGCGGAAGTTTTCTTTGCGCTAGGCTACAAGCCCGCTTTGCATGCCGCCGTGCAGGAACGTGCGCGACGCATGCGGGCCGCAGCGTCTGACGCCAAGCTAACGGCAGCGAGTTAAGCAAGTCCCGAGGAGGAGGAGGACGTATGCAGGCGTTGCTTGCGCTCTCGCGCGGCATTGATGCCGTCAACGAGCATCTCGGACGGCTGGTGTATTGGTGCGTGCTCATCATGGTGCTGGTGAGCGCGGGCAACGCCACCTCGCGTTATGCGCTAAACCTCGCCTCGAACGCCTGGCTCGAGCTGCAGTGGTATCTCTTCGCCGTCGTGTTCCTGCTGTGCTCGGGCTACACGCTGCTGCACAACGAGCACATCCGCATCGACGTCGTCTCGTCTCATCTGTCGCGGCGCACGCAGGTCTGGATCGACGTCTTCGGGTTGGTTTTTTTCCTGCTGCCGATGTCGGTCTTCATCATGTGGCTTTCCTGGCCGGTGTTCATGAACGCGTGGACCAGCGGCGAGATCTCCGGCAGCGCCGGCGGGCTGATTCGCTGGCCCGTGCGCCTGCTGGTACCGCTCGGGTTCTTCGTGCTCAGTGCTCAGGGAATCTCGGAGCTGATCAAGCGCATCGCGTACCTGCGCGGGTTGATTCCCGATCCGGTGGAGAAGCACAAGGATCCCGGGCTTGATGTGGTGCTCGACGTCGAGCAGGCGGCCAAGCGCGAGGCCAAGTCGTGAGCGCCTGGATCATCGCCAACATCGCGCCGATCATGTTCGCCGGACTGATCGTCTTCCTGCTGCTCGGCTTCCCGGTGTCGTTCGCCCTGGCTGCGCTCGGGCTGTCGTTCGGCCTGCTCGGCATCCATTTCGGGCTGCTGAACGAGGCGCTCTTCCAGGCGCTGCCGGAACGCATCTTCGGCATCATGTCGAACGACACGCTGCTCGCCGTGCCGTTCTTCACCTTCATGGGGCTGATCCTCGAGAGGAGCGGCATGGCCGAAGATCTGCTCGATACCATCGGCCAGCTGTTCGGCCCGGTGCGCGGCGGTCTCGCCTACGCGGTCGTGTTCGTCGGCGCGCTGCTCGCGGCGACCACCGGCGTGGTCGCCGCCTCGGTGATCTCGATGGGCCTCATCTCGCTGCCGATCATGCTGCGCTACGGTTACGACCGGCGCCTCGCAAGCGGCGTGATCGCTGCCTCGGGCACGCTCGCCCAGATCATCCCGCCGAGCCTCGTGCTGATCGTGCTCGCCGACCAGCTCGGCCGCTCGGTGGGCGACATGTATGCCGGCGCGATCTTCCCGGGACTGGTGCTCACTGCGCTCTACGCGCTGTTCGTGCTCGGCGTCACGCTCGCCTATCCCCAGGCAGCGCCGGCCTTGCCGCCCGAGGCGCGGCCGTTGCGCGGGTGGAAGCTCGCGCGGCGCGTGGTGTTCGTGCTGATCCCGCCGCTTGCGCTCATCTTCCTCGTGCTCGGCACGATCTTCATCGGCGTCGCGACGCCGACCGAGGGCGGCGCGATGGGCGCGACCGGGGCGCTGATTCTCGCGCTGATCAATCGACGGCTCACCTGGTCGCTGCTGCGCCAGGCGATGAATTCCACCGCGAAGCTCACCACGTTCGTGGTTTTCATCCTGGTGGGCTCGACCGTGTTCAGCCTGACCTTCCGCGGCGTGAACGGCGACCTGTGGATCGAGCATCTGCTCACCAGCCTCCCCGGCGGACAGGTCGGCTTCCTGATCGTGGTGAACGTGCTCACGTTCCTGCTCGCGTTCTTTCTCGACTTCTTCGAGCTGGCGTTCATCATCGTGCCGCTGCTCGGCCCCGTCGCCGAGAAGCTCGGCGTCGATCTCATCTGGTTCGGCGTGCTGCTAGGCGTGAACATGCAGACCTCCTTCATGCACCCGCCGTTCGGCTATGCGCTGTTCTATCTGCGCAGCGTCGCGCCGGACACGCAATACACCGACAAGATCACGCGCAAGCCGACCGCCCCCGTGACCACCGGCCAGATCTATTGGGGCGCGGTGCCGTTCGTCGTGATCCAGGTCATCATGGTCGGGATCGTCATCGTGTTCCCGGGACTCGTCACCGGGAACATCGAACGCAGCACCGTCGATCCTTCGAAGGTGAAGATCGAGCTGCCCACCGAGAGCCCGGAAGAGCAGCGCGACGAAACCGCGCCGCCCGACTTCGGCCAGCCGCCGGGTGGCGGCGGCCAGAAGTCCGAGCAGGCGCCCGCCGACGATCTGCAGAAGCAGTTCGGCGGAAAGTAGACGCTACTTCGCGTTTGCGCCCAGCTTGGAGTTGAACGCGTACGTGTCGTACGTGTGCTCGGCGACGCGGAACCACAGGAACTGCTCGTTGCGAAACTTGAGCCACTCGGGGTACGCGCTCGCCCAGTGCTTGCTCTTGGCCTTGAGCTCGTCGTAGAGCTCGTAGGAAGCCTTCTCCGCCGCCTCGAGCACCGCGCGCGGAAACGGCCGCAACTGCGTGCCGCTCGCCACCAGGCGCCGCAGCGAGATCGGATTCAGCTCGTCGTACTTCGCCGGCATCCATACGTTCGCCTCGGCGCATGCCGTGGCGAGGGCGGCCTGGTAGGGCTTGGGCAGCTCTTCCCATTTCTTCAAATTGACGAGCGTGTGCAGCATCGGTCCGCCTTCCCAGTAGCCCGGGTAGTAATAAAACTTGGCCACCTTGTTGAAGCCGAGCTTCTCGTCGTCGTAGGGACCGACCCATTCGGCGGCGTCGATCGTGCCCTTTTCGAGCGCGGGATAGATATCGGGGCCGCCGATCAGCTGCGGCACTACGCCGAGCTTGGCGAGGATCAGCCCCGCCATGCCGCCGATGCGCATCTTCAGGCCCTTCAGGTCGGCGAGCGACTTGATTTCCTTGCGGTACCAGCCGCCCATCTGGCAGCCCGTGTTGCCGGCGAGGATCGCCTTGATGCCGTACTCCTTGAACAGCGGCTCGAGCGCCTTGTCGCCCCCGCCGTGGTACCACCACGCGTTCGATTGCCGTGTGTTCGGACCGAAGCACACGGCGCAGGCGAGCGAGAAGGCAGGATCCTTTCCGTAGTAGTAATAGAGCGCGGTGTGGCCGAGCTCCACCGTGCCGGCCTGGACGGCATCGAGCACCTGCAGCGCCGGGACGATCTCGCCCGCGGCGAACGTGCGGATCTGGAACTTGCCGTCGGTGAGCTCGCCAACGCGCTTGGCGACGAGGTCGGCGCCGCCAAAGAGCGTATCGAGGCTCTTCGGCCAACTCGCTGCGAGACGCCACTGGATGGTGGGCTGCGACTGCGCGATCGCCGGCGCCGCGACGGTCCCGGCGGCGACGCCCGCGGCCGCTTTCTTAAGGAACGATCTGCGTTGCATGCTCCTTCCTCCTCGGGTCGTTGAATGAGCGCGGGATTGTAGGTCAATTAAGCCGTGCGCAGCGCGCCGAGACCTCCATCAGCCGGGCGCGCACGTCGTCGAGATCCGATGCCTGCGGCTCGCGCTCGAGGTAATCGGTGAGGTCCTTGAGCGCCGCGCGGTAGCACTCCAGGCGCTGGTACACGATGCCGCGGTCGCGCACTTCCGCCGCGGCTTCCGGCACGACCAGCAGCATGCGGTTCAGCACCGCGAGCAACCGCTCGGGCTGGTCGGTGTCGCGATAGATCGCCTTCAGGTTGCGCAGCACGCGCGCGAGGATCTGGCGGTTGGTCGCCGCCTCGAGAAATTGATCGAGCGGCAGGTCCGACACCGGCATGTCGCCGGCGACGCCGGGCGGAATCACGCGCGCAAGGCGGCTGCGCAGGTCGGCCTCCGATTGCGGCATGCCACGCTCGAACGGATCGAGCACCAGCACACCGCTGCGCAGTCGCAGCCGCACGAGAAAATGCCCGGGAAAGGACACGCCCTCGAGCGGCAGACCAGCGCGGCGCCCGAGCACCATGTAGAGCACCGCGAGCGTGATCGGGATGCCGGTGCGCCGCTCGAGCACCTCGTTGAGATAGCTGTTGCGCGGGTCGTAGTAATCGTCGGCATTGCCGCGGAAGCCGAGATCCTCGTAGAGAAACTCGTTCAGCGCCGCGACGCGCTCCTCGGCGCCGGCTTGCTGCGGCATGCGCGCGCGCAGGCGCAGCGCGAGGCGCTCGATGTCACCGAGGTAGCGCTCGACGGCGAGCCCGGGATAGGCATCCTCGGCAATCATCAGGCAGGCGTGCGCGAGATCGATGCGCGCGTCGTCCTGCGCCAGCGCCTTCTCGAACGCTTCCAGCGGACTGTCCATCAGGCCGCGCCGCGCCGCGAGAAGTCGCGCGGCCGAAAGCCGAAGAGCGCGAGGCACGCAGCGTAGGCCAGCATTCCCAGGACCACGAGGCCCGCGAGCGCGGGCAGCTTCTTGTGCCAGCTCACCGCGAGCCACCAGCTCGCGTCGCCCATTGCCAGGTAGAGCGCCGCCGCCATGACGGCGACGGCCGTCCCGACCTTGAGCAAAAAGATGGCCCAGCCCGGCTGTGGGATGTAGGCACCCGCGGCGCGCAGCGCGCGATAGAGAAGCGCGGCGTTCAGACAGGCGCCCAGGCCGATGGCGAGCGCGAGCCCTGCGTGCTTGAGCGGGACGATGAACGCGAGGTTCATGAGCTGCGTAAGTATGAGCGTCAAGATACCGATCTTCACGGGCGTCTTGATGTTCTGCCGCGCGTAGAACCCCGGCGCGAGAATCTTGACAAGGATGAAGCCGATCAGGCCGATGCTGTAGGCCACCACGGCGTGCTGCGTCATCCAGGCGTCCTCGGGCGTGAAGCGCCCATAGTGGAACAGCGCCGCGATCAACGGCATGGCGAGCACGGCGAGCGCCGCCGCGGCGGGCACGGCAAGCAGCACCGTGAGCCGCAGCCCCCAGTCGAGCAGCCGCGAATATTCCGCATGGTCGGCATCGGCGTGGTACTTCGACAGGCTCGGCAGCAGGATCGTGCCGAGCGCGACGCCCAGCATGCCGGAGGGAAACTCCATCAGCCGATCGGCGTAATAGAGCCACGACACGCTGCCCGAGACGAGGAACGAAGCAAAGATGGTATTGATCAGCAGCGACACCTGGCTGATCGACACGCCGAAGGCCGCCGGCGCCATCAGCTTGAGGATGCGGCGCACGCCCGGATGCGAGAAGTCGAGGCGCCAGCGCGGAAGCAGTCCCATGCGGTACAGGTAAGGCACCTGCAGCGCGAGCTGCAGCACCCCGCCCACGAACACCGCCCAGGCGAGCACCAGCACCGGCGGATCGAAGCGATCGGCGAACAAGGCGGCGCCGGCGATGAACGAGACGTTCAGCAGCGCCGGCGTGATCGCCGGCACCGAGAAGCGATTCCACGTGTTGAGCACGCCGGCCGAGAAAGCGACGAGCGAAATGAACGCGATATACGGGAACGTGATGCGCAGCATCGTCACCGTCAGGCCGAACTTTCCCGGGTCGGCGGCGAAGCCGGGCGCCGAGACATAAACGATGAGCGGAGCGAGCGCGATGCCGAGCGCCGCGGCCGCGACCAGCGCAAGGAACAATGCGCTCGCCACGCCATCGATCAGCGTGCGCGTCTCCTCCGGCGGCTGGCGGTTCTTGTGCTCTGCGAGCACCGGCACGAACGCCTGCGAGAAGGCGCCCTCGGCAAACAGGCGCCGCAGCAGGTTGGGAATGCGAAAGGCGACGAAGAACGCGTCGGTGGCGAGGCCGGCGCCGAAGGCGCGCGCGATGTAGAAGTCGCGCACGAAGCCGAGGATGCGCGACACCAGCGTCAAGCTCGAGATCGCCAGCAGGGCACGCAGGAGGTTCATGCGGCTAGTACGCCTTTCTTCCTATTCGTCGGGCCGCCCGTGTTAACATTGCGCCCCTTTTTCGGACCTCAGCCAGATGGCGAACATCAAATCCGCGCGCAAGCGCGCCAAGCAGGCGCTCGAGCGGCGCGAGCACAACATGGCGCTGCGCACCAGCGTGCGCAGCGCGATCAAGAAGGTCGCCAAGGCCGTGGCGGCCGGCAACAAGCAGGCGGCGCTCGCCTCGCTGCGCGAGTCGCAGCAGGTGATCGACCGCGTGGTGGCGAAGGGCATCCTGCACCGCAATGCGGGCGATCGCCACAAGAGCCGCCTCGCGCACGCCATCAAGACGCTGAAGTAGCCTACGCCGTACCGCCCACACGCTGCAGCTCGGCGAGCCGCGTGCGCTCTTCGATCCGGCCGTCGCGTACCCGCAGCCCGTTGTCCTTCGCGAAGTTGACGAGAAAGCGATAGGCCATCGGCTCGATCAGTTCAAGGCGCCGGTCTACCCCCACGCAGCGCACGCCGTTCAGCGTGACCGGATGCACGAACGGCGAGTACTGCATGCGATGATCGCCGCCGGACGCGGCCATCACGCCGCAGAGCCGCTCGGCCCAGTCGCTGGGACGGAACCGCTTGCCGTCGAGAGTGGTTCCCTGGATCACGAATTCGGCCGCTGCCGATTCGGGCATAGCGCCCGATTATAGGCGGCCGCGCCGTGGCGAAGCCCGCAAGCCGCATCCTGGTGGTGAACGACGAGCCGCTCGTGCTGCGCGAGTTCGTAAAGGGCCTCAACGCCGCCGCGCGCTCGCTCGACAATCCGCTCGGCATCGCCTTCATCGGCGTCACCACCGCAAGAGAGGCGCTCGCGGTGATCGCGCGCGACGGCGACCTGCAGGCGGTGCTGGTCGACGACACGCTCTACACGCTGAAGAACGGCCGCCAACCCAAGTCGCAGATGTCGGCGCTCGAGCTGGTCCAGCGCGTCACGCGCTTTCGGCCGGAGCTCGATGTCTACATCCTGATCGCGCGCGAGGAAGAAGACGACATCGTCGATGCGCTCTTTGCGGAGGCGGTGGACGGCTACTTCTATCGCGAGGAGCGCGACTATCGCGGCATCTACCGCATCCTGAACGCCCAGATCCAGGAGCGCGCGCGCACGCCCTTCTACGACGCGCTGAAGAACTACGTCTGGATGGCGAAAGACCAGTGGCACACGCCGGGGCATTCGTCGGGCGAGTCGCTGCGCGGCAGTCCCTGGGTCAACGACTTCTACGATTTCATGGGCGAGCACGTGTTCGACGCCGATCTGTCGGTGTCGGTGCCGATGCTCGACTCGCTGATGGAGCCCAAGGGCGTGATCTCGGAGGCGCAGGCGAAGGCCGCGAAAGCCTTCGGCGCCAAGCGCACCTTCTTCGCCACCAACGGCACCTCGACGGCGAACAAGGTCATTTTCCAGACGCTGCTCGCGCCCGGCGAGAAGCTGATTCTCGACCGCAACTGCCACAAGAGCGTGCATCACGGCGTGGTGCTCTCCGGCGCGCATCCCGTGTACCTGGATTCGTCGCTCAACCGAAAATACGGCCTCTACGGACCGGTGCCGAAGAAGGCGCTGCTGAGCGCGATTCAGCACCATCCGGATGCGCAGGCGCTCATCATCACCTCGTGCACCTACGACGGCCTGCGCTACGACCTACCGCCGATCGTCGAGGCGGCGCACAAGCGCGGCATCAAGGTGATCGTCGACGAGGCGTGGTACGGCTTCGCGCGCTTCCATCCCGAGTTCCGGCCGACCGCGCTCGAAGCCGGCGCCGACTACGCCACGCAATCGACGCACAAGGTGCTTTCGGCGTTCTCGCAGGCGTCGATGATTCAGGTCAACGACCCGGACTTCAAAGAGCACCTGTTCCGCGAGAACTTCAACATGCACACGTCGACGAGCCCGCAGTACGGGCTCATCGCGAGCCTCGACATCGCGCGCAAGCAGGCGGTGATGGAAGGCTACAAGCTCCTCTCGCGCACGCTCGAGCTCGCCACCGAGGTGAGAAAGCTCATCAATTCCACGCGCGTCTTCCGGGTGCTGGAGCTCGAGGACCTGCTGCCTCCCGAGGTGCGCTCGGACGGCATCCTGCTCGACCCGACCAAGGTGACGATCGACATCTCGGGCTGCGGCTACACGGTCGAGGACCTGCAGAAGGAGCTCTTCGAGCGCTACAACATCCAGGTCGAGAAGTCGACTTTCAACACGCTCACGCTGCTGCTGACGATCGGCACGACGCGGTCCAAGGTGTCCCGGCTGTACGACGCGCTGATGCGTATCGCCCGCCAGGGGCACCCGCCGCGGCGGCTGGTGCAGACGCCCGAGATCCCGGGATTCACGCGCCTGCGCTGCCTGCCGCGTGACGCCTATTACTGCGGCGGCGAGCTGCTCTCGGTGTTCGACGAGCGCGAGCACATCAACCACAAGCTCGCCGGGCGCATCTGCGCCGACCAGATCGTGCCCTACCCGCCCGGCATCCCGGTGCTGGTGCCGGGCCAGCTCATCACGCCCAAGATCCTGGAGTATCTCGGCCGCCTGCTGCACTCGCACAAGAGCCTGGAGATGCACGGCGTAGTGCACGAGGCCTACCTGCCCTGCATCCGGGTCCTGAAGAGCGCGGAAGAACGCAGCCTGAAGCGCCTGTCCTAACCCCCAGCTGGGGTCAGGTCTTGAATTGACGGATTCGTTGGGGCGTGTCATCCACGCGGCTCGGCGTACGTTGTTCCAGCGCATGGCCCGACCGCTACGGCTCGAATTTCCCGGTGCGCTGTACCACGTGACCTCACGCGGTAATGCGCGAGCCGACATCTTCCTGGACGATGCCGACCGCAGAATCTTCTTGCGCGTACTCCGCTCGACGATCTCCCGGTACCGCTGGCTGCTTCATGCCTTCTGTCTAATGGGTAATCACTACCACCTGCTGCTCGAGACGCCGCAGCCGAATCTGTCGCGCGGGATGCGGCAGTTGAACGGTGTCTACACGCAGTGCTTCAACCGCCGACATCAACGTGTCGGCCACGTCCTTCAGGGACGCTTCACGGCAATACTCGTTCAGCGGGAAACCTATCTGCTTGAGTCGGCACGCTATGTCCCGCTAAATCCGGTTCGCGCAGGGTTTGTCGCCTCGGCGGAGCAGTGGCCCTGGTCCTCGTATCGAGCGACAGCGGGATACGAGCCGGCGCCACCATGGTTAAGCATCGCGACCGTGCTCGAGCGCTTCGCTCCCGAACCGAACCGCGCAGCCCTGCGTTTTCGGGAGTTCGTTCTTGCCGGGTTGGGAACCGAGCGCCCCTGGGAAGCATTGCGCGGCCAGATTCTCGGCAGCGAGCCGTTCGCCCAGCGAACGCTTCCGCAGACAAGCGCGTCCACCGTGTCGAGCGAGATACCGCGCCGAGATCGATGGGCGGGGCGGCCGGAGCTCGCCTCGCTGCTTGCACCGGAGACGGTCGAGGACCGCGGGCAGCGCAATGCCGCGATCGTGCAGGCACACAGAGTCCACGGGTACTCGCTTGCCGAAGTCGCCAGGCACCTCGGGCTGCATTACTCGACCGTCTCGCGGGTCGTGCAGGCGGCGGATGCGCCAATTCAAGACCTGACCCCAGCTTAGGTTTTTCTGCTAGGATTTTCCGAACGGCGGCCGGTGCCGCCGTTTTGCATTTTGGAGCCTGACATGTCGCACCTCATGAACACCTACGCGCGCCAGAGCGTCGCCTTCGTGCGCGGCGAAGGAGTGTGGCTCTGGGACGAGGAAGGCCGGAAATACCTCGATGCCCTCGCCGGCATCGCGGTGAATACGCTCGGCTATGGGCACCCGAAGTTCACCCGCGCGCTGTCGGCGCGCCTCGCCTCGGGCGTGATCCATACCTCGAACCTCTGGCGCATTCCGGATCAGGAGGCGGCCGCCGATCGCGTAGCGGAGATCACCGGCCTGGAGGAGGTGTTCTTCTGCAATTCCGGACTGGAAGCCAACGAATGCGCGATCAAGATCGCGCGCAAGTACGGCCACGAGCGCGGCGTCGCCGAGCCGGCCATCGTGGTGATGGAGAAAGCGTTCCATGGCCGCTCGCTCGCAACGCTCTCGGCCACGGGCAGCCGCAAGGTGCAGGCGGGATTCGAGCCGCTCGTCTCCGGCTTCGTGCGCGTGCCGCTCAACGACCTGGAAGCGGTGCGCCAGGTCGCCGAGCACAACAAGAACGTGGTCGCGGTATTCATCGAGCCGATCCAGGGCGAGGGCGGCATCAACGTCTCGCGGCTCGAGTACCTGCGGGGACTCTACGAGCTCTGCCAGCGCAAGCAGTGGCTCTTCATGTCCGACGAGGTGCAGTGCGGCCTCGGACGCACCGGCAAGTGGTTCGTGTACCAGCACGCAGGCTTTCTGCCCGACGTCGTGCCGCTCGCCAAGGGTCTCGGGTCCGGCGTGCCGGTCGGCGCCTGCGTGGTCGGCGGCCGGGCGAAGGGCGTGTTCAAGCCGGGGAACCATGGCTCGACCTTCGGCGGCAACCCGTTGGCGATGACCGCGGTGCGCACCACCATCGACACGATGAAGGAGGAAGGCCTCCTCGCCAACGCCGAGCGCGTCGGCGCGGTGATTCGCAACGGGCTCAGCGCCGCCATCGGCGGCGCCGGCGTCACCGAAGTGCGCGGCATGGGCCTCATGATCGGCGTGGAGCTCGATCGGCCGTGCGGCGACCTCGTGCGCGAGGCGCTCGCGGCGGGCCTCGTGATCAACGTCACGGCGGATAACGTGGTACGCATGCTGCCGCCACTCGTGATGAGCGAAGCGGAAGGCCGCATGGTGGTCGAGCGGCTCGCGCCGCTGGTGAAGCGCTTCCTGGAGAAGCGCGTCGCCGCGTAGCGACGCAAATGAGGGCCCAGTGGTGAAGGCGCCGGTACGGCATTTCCTGCAGTTCAAGGACTTCTCGCGCTCGGAGCATGAGCATCTCTTCGCGCGCACCAAGGCAATCAAGGACAAGTTCAAGCGCTACGAGCGCTACTGGCCGCTGCAAGATCGTACGCTCGCGATGATCTTCGAGAAGCCCTCCACCCGGACCCGCATGTCGTTCGAGTCCGGCATGCACCAGCTCGGCGGCGCGGCGATCTATCTCTATACGCGCGACTCGCAGCTCGGGCGCGGCGAGCCGGTAGAGGACGCGGCCCAGGTGATCTCGCGCATGTGCGACATCATCATGGTGCGCACCTTCGAGCAGGACATCATCGAGCGCTTCGCGCGCAATTCGCGCGTGCCGGTGATCAACGGCCTCACCGACGAATACCACCCGTGCCAGATCCTCGCGGACATCTATACGTACATCGAGCACCGCGGCGCCATCCGCGGCCGCACGGTGGCGTGGATCGGCGACTCGAACAACGTCTGCAACACCTGGCTGCACGCCGCAGCGATCTTCGACTTCAAGCTCAACATCTCCACGCCGCCCGGCTACGAGGTCGAGCCCGAGCGCCTGAACCGCAACGCCGAGACGTTCGCCGATCCGATGGCGGCGGCGCGCGGCGCGCACCTGGTAACGACCGACGTGTGGACGTCGATGGGATTCGAAGCCGAGAACGAGGAGCGTAAGCGCGACTTCCAGGACTGGCAGGTCGACGCCGAAATGATGCAGTCGGCGGCAAGCGATGCGCTCTTCATGCACTGCCTGCCCGCCCACCGCGGCGAGGAGGTCGCGGCGGCGGTGATCGATGGCCCGCAGAGCGTCGTCTGGGACGAGGCCGAGAACCGGCTGCACACGCAGAAGGCGTTGCTGGAGTTTCTCTTACTCGGCAAAGTGACTTAGCCGTCGTCCCCGCGAAAGCGGGGACCCAGGATTTTTTTCGGGAAGCGCCGCACTTATCGTCCCCACGAAGTCGGGACGACGGCGCCGGCGTCTGCACAAGACAACAGACCCTCTGGGTCCCCGCTTTCGCGGGGACGACGGCTTCGCCCGCTTATTTCTTATTGGACTTCTCGGACCCGAGGAGCGGCGCGCGACCGCCATTAGATACGCGCGAGAGCAAAGGCTCGGGGACTAATTCACAAGAATCGTGCGCAACCCGATGCAGAACGACGCGCCGCCGGCTGCGACACTAAGGCTCGCAACTGCATTCATCGCCAAGGGGAGGCTTTCGATGCAAGCCCCAAGACGTCGGTCCTAGCCGATCTCTGTCGGGCTGATTCGCGGATCTCGCCGCCACAACCAAAATCATCCGCGCTCCGCACGAGCGCAATAGGGGAGCAAGCATGAGAGCAAGCGCAACAGCACTCGGTCTGGTTCTTTCTGTTTCCTCGGCATTACCGGCCAATGTGATGGCCGACGAGCAGCGCATCGGCGTCACGCAGCTTGCGCACTTACGGGCGCTCCCGAACGGCCTGCCGTTCCCGAATCCGTCGGGCTCGGCTGCCACCTTCAGCACCGCCGGCCATATCGATCTCACCGGCGAGTTCTTCCAGGATCTGGGCGGGAACGGCCGCCGCTGCGTCAGCTGCCATCTGCCGAGCGCTGGGTGGACGATCACGCCGCCTCAGGTTCGGGAGATCTTCGAGAAATCGCGAGGCGGCGTGATCCCAGACGCGCTCGGGCTCTCCGCGATCTTCCGCACCAACGACGGCTCGAACTCGCCCAACGCCGACGTCTCGACTTTAGCCGCGCGCCGCAGCGCCTACAGCATGCTGCTGAGGAAAGGGCTGATCCGCGTCGGCATCGGTGTCCCGGCGAATGCCGACTTCGAGCTGATCGCGGTGGACGATCCGTATAAGTTCGCGAGCAGCGCGGAGCTGTCGCTGTTCCGCCGTCCGTTGCCGGCGACGAATCTGAAGTTCCTCTCCGCGGTCATGTGGGACGGCCGCGAGACCTTCTCCGGAACGGATCAATGCAGCACGGCAGCGGAGGGCGGCGCCTGCTACGCCGGCATCCACTTCGATCTCGCCGACCAGTCGAACGGCGCCACCACGGGCCACGCGCAGCGCCCGACCCCGATCACGATGGCGCAGCGCGAGGCTATCGTCCAGTTCGAGAGCGCGCTTGCCACGGCGCAGGTCCGCGACAACGAGGCGAAGAGCCTGAGCGCGGCCGGCGCCGACGGCGGTCCACGGCCGATCTTCGACCAGACGGCGTACTACGGCATCAACGACAACCTCGGCGACTACCGCACCAACCTGCCGTTCACGCCGATCGTGTTCGATCTGTACGATGCCTGGAGCGGCCGCGACGGGCGCGACAGCAACGAGGCGCGCCGCGCCATCGGCCGCGGCCAGGCGATCTTCAACTCGAGGACCTTCACCATCTCCGGCGTCGGCGGCCTCAACGTCGAGAGCCCCTTCAACCCGCCGCTGCCCGGTTCCTTCGAGGGGACGTGCACGACCTGCCACAACACTCCGAACGCGGGCAACCACTCGATCTCGGCGCCGCTCGACATCGGCCTGACGGACGCGTCGCGGCGCACGCCCGACATGCCGCTGTACACGTTCCGGCAGAAATGCGGCGCACCGAGCTGCCCGACGCGCGCCGTCACGGATCCGGGGCGCGCGCTGATCTCGGGGAAGTTCGCCGACATCGGCAAGTTCAAGGGACCGGTCCTGCGCGGCCTCGCCGCGCGCGCGCCGTACTTCCACAACGGCTCGGCGCCGGACCTGGGCGCGGTCGTCGACTTCTACAACGAGCGCTTCGGCGCCGGCATCGTGGGGAGCGACCGGGAGGATCTCATCGCTTTCCTGCGGTCGCTGTGAGGCAGGGGTCGAGCCCGCCTCGCGCAGGCGGGCAGCTCGCTAGCGGCGCTTCTTCGGGTTTTCTCCGCCGAGCAGCGGCACGCCGCCAGCGCTTGACTCGCCCAGCAAACCGGCATCGCCGTAGAGCTTCAGCTTCTCGCGCGTGTCGCTGATGTCGAGATTGCGCATCGTCAGCTGGCCGATGCGATCGCCCGGGGCGAAGAACTGCTCCTCGCCTTTTTCCATAGTGAGCCGCTCGGGCTTGTACGTGAGGTTCGGGCTGCGCGTGTCGAGGATCGAATAGTCGTTGCCGCGCCGCAGCTCGAGCGCTACCTCGCCGCTGATCGCGCTTGCCACCCAGCGCTGCGCGCTCTCGCGCAGCATCATGGCCTGCGGGTCGAACCACCGCCCCTGGTAGAGCAGCCTGCCCAGGCGCCGGCCGTTGATGCGGTATTGCTCGATGGTGTCCTCGTTGTGGATGCCGGTGACCAGGCGCTCGTACGCGATGTGCAGGAGTGCCATGCCGGGCGCTTCGTAGATGCCGCGGCTCTTCGCCTCGATGATGCGGTTCTCGATCTGGTCGGACATGCCGAGGCCGTGCCGCCCGCCGATGGCGTTCGCCTCGGCGACGAGCGCCACCGCGTCCTTGTAGCGCTGGCCATTGAGGGCGATGGGCCTGCCGTCCTCGAAGCGCACGGCGACGCGCTCGGGCTTGATCGCCACGTCCTCGCGCCAGAAGGCGACGCCCATGATCGGCTTGACGATGGCGATGCCCTTGTCGAGGAACTCGAGATCCTTCGCCTCGTGCGTGGCGCCGAGGATGTTGGAGTCGGTCGAATACGCCTTGTCGGCGCTCATCCTGTACTCGAGGCCCGCGCCGGCGAGGTACTCGGACATCTCCTTGCGCCCGCCAAGCTCGTCGATGAAGCGCTGGTCGAGCCACGGCTTGTAGATGCGCAACGCCGGGTTCGCGAGCAGCCCGTAGCGATAGAAGCGCTCGATGTCGTTGCCCTTGTAGGTGCTGCCGTCGCTCCAGATGTCGACGCCGTCCTCGCGCATGGCGACGACCAGCATCGTGCCGGTCACGGCGCGGCCGAGCGGCGTGGTGTTGTAGTAGGTGGCGCCGGCGGTAGAGATGTGAAACGCGCCGCACTGGATCGCGGCGATCCCCTCGGCGACGAGCTGTGGGCGGCACTCCACGAGCCGCGCCTTCTCGGCGCCGTAGCCGAGCGCCTTGCGCGGAATGGCGTCGTAGTCAGTCTCGTCGGGCTGGCCGAGGTTCGCGGTATACGCGTACGGCACCGCGCCCTTGGCGCGCATCCAGTGCACCGCGGCGCTCGTGTCGAGACCGCCCGAGAAGGCGATGCCCACCTTCTCACCCTTGGGCAGGCTGTTCAGTATTTTGGTCAAGCGTCGCGCTCCGCAAAAAGCAATCATAATCCGCCGCGTGCGCATCCTGCCCGTTCTGCTTCTTGCCGCGAGCAGCGCCGTCGCCGCGCCGTTCGCGGTGCAGGTCGGCGACGCACGGCTCGCGCTCGACGCGCCGCCTGGGTTCGCCGACGTGCAGTCGACGGGCTCGCCACGCCTCTTCGAGCTCGCCGAGTCGCTCACTTCGCCATCCAACCGCATCCTGCTCTTCGCGCTGGAAGACGCCGACGTGCGCCGCTTCAGCCTGGGCGATTCGCTCGAGCTGCGCCGCTACGTCATCGTCGTGACGCCGAAGAACCTCGAGAGCGCGCGCACCACTCTCGCCGCGTTCCACGCGCTGGTCGCCGACTCGCTGCGCGAGCTCGGCTCGCCCGAGCCGCCATCGACGGATATCCGCCAGTACCTCGACAGCCAGGCGCGCGGACGGCCGGGTCTCATCGCCGAGCTGCGCAAGGACCAGGACGTCACTGCAGTGCTGCAGGGCGCGCGGCTCCCCGACATGCCGCGCTCGCACGAGGCACGCTACCTCCTGTCGACGATGACGCTGATGCTCGTGCGCGGCAAGCCGCTCAACCTCGCCCTCTACACGAGCTACGCCGGCGACGCCGACCTGGAGTGGATCCGCGGCACCACGCTGCGCTGGATCGACGAGCTGCAGCGCCTTAATCGCTAGGCCGGTGCCGGCACGCGTCCGGCTCGAGCGTCCCACGCTGCGCGCGGCAGCCGAGTTTCTCGCGGCCGTGCACCGCAGCCGCAAGCTGCATGCGCCGTGGGTCAAGGCACCGAGCACCGAAGCGGCATACCGCGACTTTGTGCGCCGCGTGCGAATGCCGACCCATATCGGCTACCTGATCCGGCTGCGCAGCTCGGGCGAGCTCGTCGGTGTCGCCGGCATCAGCGAGATCGTGCGCGGCTCCTTGTGCAGCGCCTACCTCGGCTACTACGCCTTCGCGCCGCACGAGCGCCAGGGGCTGATGACCGAGGGCTTGTCGCTCGTGATCAAGCAGGCGTTCGGACCGCTACGTCTGCATCGTCTTGAAGCGAACGTGCAGCCCGGCAACCGTACGTCGCTCGGGCTGATTCGCCGGCTGGGCTTTCGCCGCGAGGGTTTGTCGCCGCGCTATCTGAAGATCCGCGGCCGCTGGCGCGACCATGAGCGCTGGGCGCTGCTCGCCGACGGGTAGAATTCGCCCCCCATGCCCTCCTTCGACATCGTCTCGCAGGTCGACCGCCAGGAAGTCAAGAACGCCGTCGAGCAGACCAACAAAGAGGTCTCCAACCGCTTCGACTTCAAGGGCTCGGACGCGCGCGTCGAGCAGAACGAGCTCGTGCTGACGGTCTACGGCGACGACGAATTCAAGCTCGGGCAGGTCACGGACGTGCTGCGCGGACGCCTGGCGAAGCGCAACGTCGATGTGCGCGCGCTCGAGCCCGGCGCCATCGAGAAAATCTCCGGCGACAAGGTCAGGCGCCCCATCACGGTGAAGGTCGGCGTGCCGCAGGAAAAAGCGAAGCAGATCCAGAAGCTCATCAAGGATTCCAAGATCAAGGTCGCCGCGTCGATCCAGGGCGACGCAGTGCGCGTGTCAGGCGCGAAGAAGGACGACCTGCAGGCGGCGATTCAGCTGGTCAAGCAGACGGTCAGCGACCTGCCGCTGCAGTTCATCAACTTCCGCGACTAGGAATTCGGGGACGGAGCCCGAACTCCGCCACGCAGAGCTTTGGGAGTTCGGGCTCCGTCCCCGAATTCCTCAGCCTTTCGAGAGTCCCTCGATCCAGCGGTCGTAGATCCGGTTCGCGACTTCGTGCAGCGCCGCGAGGCGTGGCGCGAGCTCGCGCGTGATCTCGTCGGGCTCCTGTACCGCGGGGCTTCGGCGACTGGCCGCGATCTCCTCCGCGCCGCTCGCGAGCCAGCTCGCCACCAGCTCTTCGGTCATTTCGACGTGGCATTGCATGCCGCAGTGTCTGCCGATCGCGAAACCCTGATTCGCGCAGTGCGGGCTCTCCATGATGCGCGTGGCGCCGGGCGGAATGCTGAAGGTCTCGCCGTGCCAGTGAAATGACAGGAAGCTCTGCACGTCGCCCAGCCATTCGCGCGCCACTTCGTTGTCCGCGACGCGCACGTCGCCCCAGCCGATCTCCTTCACCGGCGCGGCGCCGACCTTGCCGCCGAGCGCCCTGGAGATGAGCTGGCCGCCGAGGCAATGCCCGAGCAGCGGCACGTCCTTGCGCACCGCGTCACGCGCCAGCTCGAGCGCCGGTGCAATCCACGGCAGGTCATCGTTCACGCTCATCGGCCCGCCCATGAACACGAGCCCGGAATACTTGCGCGCATCGCGCGGCACGCGCTCGCTCGCGTCGAGCGCCACGAGCTGCCACGCAATTGAGCGTCGCTCGAGATAGGTGGCAAAATATCCTGGCCCCTCGGTCGGAGAAGCTCTGAAAATAGCGACCGGTTTCATCGATGCGCCATTTTATTTGCCTTTCGCTCCTCATCAGCGCGGCGGCGTTCGCTGCAGGCGATGATGTCGCGCTCATCGGCGTGATCGGCGACAAGGCCGCGGTGCTCGCGATCGCTGGCGGCGACCCGAAGACCGTCAAGGTCGGCCAGACCTGGAGCGGCGTCACCGTGCTCACGGTGACACACGAGCAGGCGACGGTGGAGATCGAAGGCAAGCGTCGCGACCTGACCCTCGGGCAGCACTACCGCGGCGGCGGGCAGGTCGCCGCGACACGCGAGAGCGTCACGCTCGCCGCTGACCCGCGCGGCCACTTCTTCGCCGACGCGGCGGTGAACGGCATCCCGATGCGCTTCGTCGTTGATACCGGCGCTACGGCCGTAGCGCTCTCCGCCGCAGACGCGCTTCGCCTCGGCATCGACTGGCGCAAGGGCGATCGCCGCACGATGCAGACGGCCAACGGCGCGACGACAGGCTACCTTGTCAAGCTCGACAAGGTGCGCGTCGGCGGTATCGAGCTGCACGACGTCGACGGCGTCGTGCTCGAGCAGGGCCTGGGCGTCGGCCTGCTCGGCATGAGCTTCTTGAACCGCCTCGACATGCGGCGAGACGGCGACACGATGACGCTTACCCGCCGCTTTTAGGCACGAGCGGCACGAAGCGCACCGGGATCACGTCGCGCTCGTCGTAGCCGCCATCGGCGCGCTTGGTCACGACCTTGAGGTACTGCGCCCAGCCGTCGCCGCCTACCGGGATCACCATGCGGCCGCCCGCTTTGAGCTGCGTCACGAGCGCGGGCGGAATCCTGGGCGCCGCGGCGGTCACCACGATGCCGTCGAACGGCGCCTTCTCCGGCCAGCCGGCGTAGCCGTCGCCGATGCGCACCTCGACGTTGCGGTAGCCGAGCTCCGCGAGGCGCGCGGCGGCCGGGCGGCCGAGGTCTTCGAGCAGCTCGATGCTGTACACCTGCTTCACGACCTCCGCGAGCATCGCCGCCTGGTAGCCCGAGCCGGTCCCTACTTCCAGTACGACGTGCTCGGGCCGCGGCTGCAGGAGATCGGTGGAGAGCGCCACGATGTAGGGCTGAGAAATGGTCTGGCCGCCGCCGATCGGCAGCGGCTGGTTGCGATAGGACATCGCCGCTTGCGCCTTCGGCACGAAGCGATCGCGCTCCACTTTGCCAAGCGCTGCGCGTACCGCGGGCGACATCGCGCTCATGCCGGTCTCGCGGCTCGTCTCGGCGTACATCGCCTCGACCTCCGCCACCAGGCGTGCGCGTTGTGCTGCAAAGTCCTGGGCGTCGGCGGCGCTCGTCATGCCCAGCAATCCCAGGAACAGGCTTAGCGCGCCCGTTTGTCTTTCTCGATCAGCGCGTAGGCGCTGTGGTTGTGAATCGACTCGAAGTTCTCCGACTCGACCACGTAGGCGTCTATGCGCTCATCGAGGTTGAGCACGGCGGCAACATCGCGCACCAGGTCCTCGACGAACTTCGGATTGTCGTAGGCGCGCTCGGTGACGAGCTTCTCGTCGGGGCGCTTGAGCAGGCCGTAGAGCTCGCTCGAAGCCTGCTTCTCCACGAGGTCGACGATCTCCTCGATCCAGACGAAGTCGTTGGTGCGCGCGGTGACCGTGACGTGCGAGCGCTGGTTGTGCGCGCCGCGCTCCGAGATCTTCTTCGAGCACGGGCAGAGGCTCGTCACCGGGACCAGCACCTTCATGGTGAAGCGCTGGCGCCCCTTGCGGATCTCCGCGCTGAAGGTCACCTCGTAGTCCATCAGGCTTCGCACCCCCGAGACGGGCGCCTTCTTTTCGACGAAGTAGGGAAACGACATCTCGATGCGCCCTTCCTCCGCCTCGAGCTTCTCCACCATCTCGCGCAGCATGAACTGGAACGTCTCGACGGTGATCTCGCGCTCGTGCGCCTCGAGGATCTCGACGAAGCGCGACATGTGCGTGCCCTTGAAGTGGTGAGGCAGCCCCACGTACATGTTGAACGTGGCGATGGTGTGCTGCACGCCGCCCGAGCGCTCCATGATGCGCACCGGGTGGCGGATCGCCTTGATGCCGACCTGGTCGATGGCGAGCTTGCGCGAATCCGGGCTCGCCTGGACGTCCGG
>DASSLQ010000069.1:0-7579 GCA_035689325.1 Burkholderiales bacterium
GCCGGCTACCGGTTGATCGCCTGGGACGCGCCCGGGTATGGCGACTCGGCGTTCCTGGCACCGGCGCAGCCGCAGGCTTCGGATTACGCGCAGGCGTTGCATGAGTTCCTGGAGCGGCTGCTGCTGAAGGACGTGGTGCTGGTCGGAAATTCGCTCGGCTGTTTGATGGCGGGCGCCTATGCGGCCGTGCATCCGGAGCGCGTGCGCAGCATGCTGCTGCTGGGACCCGCAGGCGGCTACGGCGAGGCGCCGGAAGCCGAGCGCGAGGCGAAGCTCGGCGAGCGCCTGCGGCAGCTCGACGAGCTCGGGCCGGAAGGACTGGCAGAGCGCCGATCGCCGACGCTGGTGGCGAAAGGCGCGCCGCCGATCGCGCTCGAGCTCGTGCGCTGGAGCCAGCGACGCGTGCGGCCGCAGGGCTATCGCCAGGCAGTGCATTGCCTCGCGCAAGGACGGCTCGCCGCCGACGCGCGGCGCTACGCCAAGAAGGTGCTCGTCGCCTGCGGCACCGAGGATGTGGTCACGCCGGAGGCCAACTGCAGGGCGATCGCGCGTGCGTTTGCGCGCGGCGAATACCGCAGCCTTCCGGGCATCGGCCACGCGCCGCACGTCGAGGCGCCGGAGACGGTCAACGGGATGATCGCGGCGTTCGTGCCGCGCTAAGACGCTGCGGATCGTCGTTCCCGCGCAAGCGGGAACCCATGATTTTTGGAAAAGCTGGGCCCCCGCTTTCGCGGGGGCGACGTCCTTGATGCTATTTCTTGAGCATGCCGACGCGCCGCAGGAGCTCGGTGTGCAGCTTGTACTCGCGCCACAGATCCGCGTGCAGCGCCGGGCCCGGCCGGTAGTCGACGTCGATGCCGCGGTTCGCCATGTCGGCAGCAAACTTGGGATCCTCGATTGCGTGTTTGGCGGCGTCGTGCAGGTAGCGGATCACCGGCGCGGGCGTGCCCCTGGGCGCGAGCAGCATGTACCACACGCCGTTCGCGACATCCCAGCCGAGCTCCTTCGCCGTCGGCACGTCGGGAAAGCTCGCGAGGCGCTGCGGGCGAAAGTTGACGAGCACGCGCATGCGCTTGCCGTCGACCTGCCCCTTGAGCTCGCCGGGCTGCGCCACGACCGCCTCGATGTGCCCGCCGAGAAGCGCGGGGCTCGACTGCGCCCAACCCTGGAAGGGCACGTGCACCATCTTCGTTCCCGTGCGGTACATCAGCTCCTCCAGGTTGAGGTGGCTCGAGGTGCCCTCCCCCGGCGAGCCGACGCGGATCTTGCCGGGATTCGCCTTGGCGTCGGCGACGAGGTCCTGGATGGTCTTGTATTCCGACTCGGTGCGTACCGCGATCATCGGGTAGTACGCCACGAGGTTGATGAAGGCGTCGTAGTCGTCCGGCGTTTTATAGGCGAGGTCCTGGATCTGCGCGGCGATCACCAGCGCCGATTGCGGCGTGAGCACGATCGTATAGCCGTCGGGGTTCGCGCGCGTTACCTCGGCAACGGCCACCGCACCCGCGGCGCCCGGGCGATTGATGACGGCGAGCCCTCTCGGAAAGCGCGGCCTCATGCCCTCGGCCACCTGGCGCGACACGATGTCCACCAGCCCGCCGGGCGGATAGCCCGCGAGCAGCGTGACCGGCCGCTCGGGATACTGCGCGGCGGCGGGCAGCGCGAGCGTCAGGAGAATGAGCGCCGCTAAGCATCGTGCCATCGGTGTAAGCCTCCTCGGCGGCGATGCTAGCAACAATTACGACCCCGGGTCGGAATTCAGGCGGCTTTCTTCTCGGCGCGCTGCTCGACCGGCTTCGCCTCGGCCGAGAGGTTCATCGCGGTGTTGACGAGCGCGACATGGGTGAAGGCCTGGGGGAAGTTGCCGAGCTGGCGGCCGGTGCGTGGATCGTATTCCTCTGCGAGCAGGCCGACGTCGTTGGCGAGGCGGCAGAGGCGCTCGAAGAGCTCGCGCGCCTCGTCGCGCCGCCCGAGCAGGATCAGGCAGTCGGCGAGCCAGAAGCTGCAGGCGAGGAACACGCCCTCGCCCGGCGGCAGGCCGTCGAGCGATTTGCGCGTCCGATAGCGCAGGACAAAGCCGTCGTGCGTGAGCTCGCGCAGGATGGCGTCGATCGTGCCGCGCACGCGAGGGTCGGAGCACGGCAGGAAGCCGGTCATCGGAATCAAAAGCAGGCTGGCATCGAGCTCGCGCGAGCGGTAGCTCTGCACGAAGCTGCCGCGCTTCGCGCTGAAGCCGTGCCTGCACACTTCGGCATGGATGCGCTCGCGCACCATGCGCCAGTGCTCGACCGGTCCCTTGTAGCCCAGGGTCTCGACCGCCTTGATCGCGCGGTCGAACGCCACCCAGCACATCACCTTGGAGTAGGTGAAGTGCCGGGGTGGCCCGCGCACTTCCCACAGGCCTTCGTCGGGGTCCTGCCAGCAGGTCTCGAGATGATCGAGGAGCGCACACTGCATGGCCCACGACGCGTCGTTGCGCGGCATGCCCTGCTTGCGGCCCTGGTGCATGGCGTCCATCAGCTCGCCATAGACATCGAGCTGGAGCTGGCTCGCCGCCGCGTTGCCGATGCGCACCGGCTTCGAGCCCTCGTAACCGGGCAGCCACGGAATGGTCAATTCCGGCATGCGGCGCTCGCCGGCAAGGCCGTACATGATCTGCATCTGCGCCGGGCTGCCAGCCACCGCGCGCGTCAGCCAATCGCGCCACGCGAGCGCTTCATCACGATAGCCGGCGTTCATCAGCGCAAGCAGCGTGAGCGTCGCGTCGCGCACCCAGCAGTAGCGGTAGTCCCAGTTGCGCACGCTGCCGATCTGCTCGGGAAGCGATGTGGTCGGCGCGGCCACCAGGCCGCCTGTCGGTGCATACGTAAGCGCCTTCAGCGTGATCAGCGAGCGGCGCACGAACGGCGCCCATTCGCCTGTCACCGTGCATTTCAGGCACCACTGCTGCCAGAACGCCTCGGTCTCGCGGAACGCCTGCTCGGCATCGAGCGGTCCCGGCACGGCGAGATGCGAGGGGCAATGCGTCAGCACGAACGCGGCGCGCTCGCCCGCGGCCACCTCGAACTGCGCCGCCGTCGTCAGGTCCTTCCCCTGCAGCGGCACCGGCGAGCGCAGCACCACCATGTCGGGTCCGGCGATGGCACGGATGCCGCTGCCATCCGGCAGGCGCGTGACCCACGGCACCGAGGCACCGTAGTCGAAGCGCACGATGAACTCCATGTCCATCTTCACGCGGCCGCGGCGCCCGAGCACCATGCGCACGAGATTGCAGTGCTCGGTGCGCGCAGGCATGAAGTCGACCACGGTGAGCGCCCCGTCGCTGGTTTCGAAGTCGGTCTCGAGGATCAGGCTGTCGCCGCGGTAGCGCCGGCGCTGCGCGCGCTCGACGCCCGCCGGCGCGATGCGCCAGCGGCCGTGCTCGGGCTTGCCGAGCAGCCCCGCAAGGCATGCGGCCGAATCGAAGCGCGGCCAGCACAGCCAGTCGATCGAGCCGTCGCGCCCGACGAGCGCAGCCGAGTGGCAGTCGCCGATCAGCGCGTAGTCTTCGATCCTCATGCGCGCTTGGGTCCCCGCTTTCGCGGGGACGACGAAGATATTTCGTACTTAGACGAAGATATTTCGTACCTAGACGAAGATATTTCGTACTTAGTACGGAATTCAATCTTCAAAGCAAAGCACCGTCTTCACGTCGTGCTCGTGCTTCTCATACGCCTGCTCCCAGTGGCGCAGCTCGACCTTGCGCGTGACGACGCGCTCGAGCCAGCCGCGCTCGGCCTGCGCCAGCGCGGAGGCGGCTTGCTCGTAGTGGCGGCGATTGGCGTTTACCGAGCCGAAGACGACGCGGTTCTCCAGGACGAGCGACTGGTTGAGCGTGGCGATGTCGAGCGAAGCGACGTGTGTCTTTCCGCCCAGGCCGGTCAGGCAGGTGATGCCGCCGGGCGCGCTGCCCGCCACGGCCTGCGCGATCACCTTCGGCGCGCCGGTGCATTCGATGACGATGTCGAACTCGATGCCCGGGTGCTTGAGATGGTGCTGCGCGCCGAGCTCGCGGATGAGCCCCGGCTTCGGCCCGACATCGTTGCGGTCGAGCACATGCACCGCGAGCCCGCGCTGCACGCCCATCAGCGCCGCCATCAGGCCGACCGGACCGGCGCCGGTAACGAGCACGAGCCGCGGCGCCCAGCGCGCCCGGCGGCCGATGCGCTCGATGTGCTCCCAGGCCTTGGCGAGGATGCTCGCCGGCTCGAGCAGCACCGCGGCAAGCCCGAGTGCCGGGTTCACCTTGATGGTGAAATCGGGCTTGTTCGTCCAGCGCTCGGCGGCGAAGCCGTCGGCCTGCTTGATGCCGCGCTCGGTGTAGCGGCCGTTGCGGCACATGTCCCATTCGCCGAGCGCGCAGTTGACGCAGGGCACCGGGTCCGGGTGGCGCACGATACCCACCACCATGTCGCCGGTGCGAAAGCCGCTCTCGGTGGGCGCCTCGATGACGCGCCCGAGCGACTCGTGCCCGAGCACCAGGCGCTCCCTGCCCGGAGGCGCTTCGCCGTAGTCCCCGTCGATCAGCTCCCGGTCCGTGCCGCAGACGCCCACCGCGAGCGCGCGGATCAGGAGCGAGCCTTGCTCGCGCGCGGGCTCCGCAATGTCGTCGAGGCGCTGCGAGCCGGCCTTGCCGGGGACGATGGTGACGGCACGCATATATGAAGGCTGACCTCCGGCTCAGCGCAGTAGTTCAAATCATGCTGGAATGCCGCCCGTGATTAAGGACGGCGTAGACCTCGCTTTTGCGATAGCGGTGGTGATTGCCGCTGCGACGGCTTCGGCGCACGCGGTCATTTATAAGCGAGATTCACGCTCGGCCTCTATCTGGGTCCTGGTCATCTGGATACTGCCGGCGCTCGGCGCCATCGCCTACGCGCTCCTGGGGGTGAACCGCGTGCAGCGGCGGGCGATGCGCATGCGCCGCGGCATGGTGCGCCACCGCGCCGGCGCCCAATTCCCGGCGAGCGAGCCGGGCACGCACTTCACGCCGCTCGCGCGGCTCGTCTCCGAGGTGGTCGAGCGGCCGCTCGTCTCCGGCAACGCGATCGAGCCGCTGATCGACGGCGTGCACGCCTTCCCGGCCATGCTGGAGGCGATCAACCGCGCGCACACCTCGATCGCCATGGCCTCCTACATTTTCGACGGCGACGGCATCGGCGAGGAGTTCGTGCGCGCGCTTGCCGAGGCCGCGCGCCGCGGCGTCGAGGTGCGCGTGCTGATCGACGACGTCGATGCGCGCTTCTCGACCTCGAGCGCCGTCAAGCCGCTCGCTCGCGGCGGCGTCAACGTCGCCGTGTTCAACCCGCCGCTCGTGCCGGCGCGGCTGCATGCGCTCAACCTGCGCAACCACCGCAAGATCCTGATCGTCGACGGCACGCTCGGCTTCACCGGCGGAATGAACATCGATTGCCGCTACTGGCGGCCCGACGGGCCCGAAAAGGCGTACCGCGACCTGCACTTTCGGGTGCGCGGCCCGATCGTCGCGCAGCTCATGGAAGTATTCGTCGACGACTGGCAATTCACTACCGACGAGGCGCTGCGCGGCGGCAAATGGTTTCCCCCGCTCGCGGCGCAGGGCGGCTGCATCGCGCGCGTGATCGAGGGCGGGCCGGACGAGGCGTTCGAGCGCGTGCGCTGGGCGATGCTCGGCGGCATCAACGCCGCGCAGCGCTCGATCCGCGTGCTCACGCCGTACTTCATTCCCGACCAGTCGCTGATCTCGGCGCTCGACGCGGCGGCGCTGCGCGGCGTCGAGGTCGACATCCTGATCCCGGAGGAAAGCGACCTGCCGCACGTGCGCTGGGCGATGTACGGCCAGCTGTGGCAGGTGCTCGACCACGGCTGCCGCGTCTGGACGCGGCCCGGGGCGTTCGACCACTCGAAGCTGCTGGTGGTCGACGGCGCGTGGACGCTGCTCGGGTCGGCGAACTGGGACGCGCGCAGCCTGCGCCTCAACTTCGAGGTGAACGTCGAGTGCTACAGCGTCGAGCTCGGCGCGCACATGGACGGCCTCATCCAGGCGCGCATCGGCGCCTCGCGCGAGCTGAGCCTCGATGCCATCAACGCGCGCTCGCTGCCCGTCAAGCTGCGAGACGGTATCGCTCGGCTGTTTGCGCCGTACCTGTGAGCCGGGCGCTATTTCTTTGGCGAGATCGGGGTTGACTCACCACGCGGCTTAGCGGCCAAGCTTCTCCTCGATGGTCCTCAGCCGTCTCCGAAGCGAAAAGTTCAGGGCGACGAGAACGATCAATAACGCCACCTGAATCAGCTGTACCGCTGCATCCAGAAACGCGTTCATTTAGGCTTCCTTGGATAGCTTTAGTTGTTCCCGTCTTTCTTCGGCTCTCGTCCACGCCTGGCTTGCGCGCTTCCTCGATCAACTTCCGAGACGACGCCGGATTATCTGTCATTTCTTTGCCAATGCCTTGAAGCGCATGCGGTGCGGGCGCGCGGCTTCCTCGCCGAGGCGCTTCTTCTTGTCGGCCTCGTACTCCTGATAATTGCCGGAGAAGAAGACCCACTGAGAGTCGTCCTCGGCCGCGAGGATGTGCGTGGCGATGCGATCGAGGAACCAGCGGTCGTGCGAGATGACGAGCACCGAGCCCGCGAACTCGAGCAGCGCCTCCTCCAATGCCCGGAGCGTCTCGACGTCCAGATCGTTGGAAGGTTCGTCGAGCAGCAGGACATTGGCGCCGGAGCGCAGCATCTTCGCGAGGTGCAGCCGCCCGCGCTCGCCGCCGGAGAGCTGCCCCACCGGCTTCTGCTGATCGGCGCCGCGGAAGTTGAAGCGCGCCAGGTACGCACGCGAGGGCATCTGGAACTTGCCGACGCTGATGCTGTCGAGCCCGCCCGAGACGTCCTCCCACACGGTCTTGTCCGCGGAGAGCTCCTCGCGCGTCTGCTCGACATAGGCCATCTTCACCGTCTTGCCGACGGCAATCGTGCCGCTGTCGGGCTTCTCGCGCCCGGTGATCATGCGAAAGAGCGTGGTCTTGCCGGCGCCGTTCGGGCCGATGATGCCGACGATGGCGCCCGGCGGCACCTTGAACGTGAGCTTGTCGACGAGCAGGCGATCGCCGTAGCCCTTGGAGACATTCCTGAACTCGATCACTTCGTTGCCCAGCCGCTCGGCGACCGGGATGAAGATTTCCTGCGTCTCGTTGCGTTCCTGGTGCTCGTATTGCGAGAGCTCCTCGAACCGGGCGAGGCGCGCCTTTGACTTGGCCTGCCTCGCCTTCGGGTTCTGGCGCACCCACTCGAGCTCGGCCTTCATGGTCTTGATGCGCGCCACCTCCTGGCTCCAGCAGAAGGAGGCGCGGCTCGAGCTCGAGGCGAAGCAGGAGAGCGCGCGCATCAAGGCGATGAAGCTCGAGCTCGAGTGGGTGCGGCAGAACCCCAAGGCGCGCCAGGCGAAGAGCAAGGCGCGCCTCGCGAGGTTCGAGGAGCTCTCGTCGTACGAGTACCAGAAGAGGAACGAAACCCAGGAAATCTTCATTCCGGTCGCTGAACGGCTGGGTGACAAAGTCATCGAGCTCAA
>DASSLQ010000070.1:0-14885 GCA_035689325.1 Burkholderiales bacterium
CGCTTCAAGGGCCTGGGCGAAATGAGCCCGGAGCAGCTCTGGGAGACGACGATGAATCCCGACACGCGCCGGCTCGTGCGCATGGAGCTCGACGCCAAGGAGCTCAAGAAAGCGCGCGCCACCTTCGAGCTGCTGATGGACTCGGGCGAAGCCGAGGGCCGGCGCAACTGGACGCGGGAGCACTGGAAGACCGTGGAGGCGGACGTCTAAAGCAGAACCAACTCTCTTATGGCCGCGAAAAAAAAGACCAAAGCGAAGCCTTTCTGGGAACGCGCCTATCAGGGCCATGCCTACTGGCTCGGCAAGCAGAAGCTGGGCAAGGTGACGCTGGCCGGCCGCAAGCATTACAAATGGGAAGCCGCCGGCCGCGCGGGCGAGAGCGAAGACCTCGATGCCGCCAAGCGCGCCGTCGAACTGGCAGTCGCGATGTCACACAACCAGCTGGACCTCTTCCAATAAAGCGTTATGGACGACACCAAGACACTGGATCTCTTCACTCCGGATAACGGCGACGAAGCGGCGCCGATCGAGCAGCACGCGTCGCACGCGTACCTCGGCTACGCCGTCTCTACCGTCAAGGCGCGCGCGCTGCCGGAGATCGCCGATGGCCTGAAGCCGGTGCAGCGGCGCATCCTGTATGCGATGGGCGAGACCGGCGCCGCCGGATTTGCCAAGTGCGCGCGCTATGTCGGCGAGGTGCTCGGCAAGTACCACCCGCATGGCGACACCTCGACCTACGAGGCGCTGGTGCATCTCGCGCAGCCGTTCTCGATGCGCTATCCGCTGATCGACGGGCAGGGCAACTTCGGCTCGCGCGATGGCGACGCTGCTGCCGCATACAGGTACACCGAAGCGCGGCTGTCGCGCTACGCCGAGCTGATGCTCGCCGAGATCGGCGAGGGCACCGTCAATTTGGTGAAGAACTACGACGGCAAGTTCGAGGAGCCGGCGCTGCTGCCCGCGCGCCTGCCATTCGGCCTCCTCAACGGCAGCTTCGGCATCCCGGTCGGCTTTTCCACGCGCATCCCGACGCACAACCTGAACGAAGTGGCGGCGGCCGCGGCACAGGTCATCAAGCATCCGCGCTCGAAGATCGAGGACATCCTCGAGCTCCTGCCCGGGCCGGATTTCCCGGGCGGCGGCCAGGTCATTTCGCCGCCGGAGGAGATCAAGCAGGCGTACGAGAGCGGCCGCGGTTCCCTGGTGCTGAGATGCAAGTGGGAGCGCGAGAACCTGGCGCGCGGCCAGTGGCGCATCGTCGTCACCGAGCTGCCGCACGGCGTCTCGGTGCGCCAGGTGCTGGAGGAGATCGAGGCGCTCGCCAATCCCAAGCCCGGCCTCGGCAAGAAGGAGGTGTCGCAGGAGCAGCGTCGCATGAAGCAGTTCATCCTCGACCAGGTAGAGGGCGTGCGCGACGAGAGCGACCGCAAGTCGAAGCTGCGGCTGGTGATCGAGCCGCGCAGCTCAAGGCAAAACCCGGAAGAGATGATGGCCGCGCTGCTGGTGCATACGTCGCTCGAATCGCGCTACGCGGTCAATCTCACCTGGCTCGGCCTCGACGGCCTGCCGGAGACCAAAGGCATCGTCGATGTGCTGCGCGAATGGGGCGAGTTCCGCGTCGCCACGGTGCGCCGGCGCACGCAGTTCCGGCTCGATCGCGTGCAGGAGCGCATCGAGATCGTCGAAGGCCGGCTGCGCGCGTACGCGAAGATCGACGAGATCATCAAGCTGATCCGCGCGAGCGAGGACCAGCCGGCGGCGAAAGCAGCGCTGCGGAAAAAATACAAGTTCAGCGAGCGCCAGGCGGAGGACATCGTCAACCTGCGCCTGGGCCAGCTCACCAAGCTCGACGGCATCAAGCTGAACGACGAGCGCAAAGCCCTGGATGCGCAGCGCAAGGAGCTGAAGACGCTGCTCGGCGACGAGAAGGAGCTGAAGAAGCTGGTCGTCAAGGAGCTCGGCGAGGACGCGAAGAAGTACGGCGACGAGCGCCGCACGCTCATCAAGACGGCGGAGCGCGCGCAGGTCGAGCGCACCGTGGTGGAAGAGCCGCTGACCGTGATCCTCTCGCGCAAGGGCTGGATCCGCGCGCGCACCGGGCACGCGCTCGATCTTTCGACGCTGGCGTTCAAGGAAGGCGACGCGCTCGCCCAGACGCTCGAGTGCAAGACCACCGATGCCGTGGCCGTGCTCGCCGGCTCGGGCAAGACCTTCACCATCTCCGCGGCCGACATCCCGAGCGGGCGCGGCGATGGCGCGCCGGTGAACACGCTGGTGAATTCCGGCTCGGATGCGATCGTGTGGATGGCGAGCGGCGATCCGAACCGGCGGCTGCTGATGAACAGCAGCGCGGGCCTCGGCTTCATCTGCAAGCTCGGGGATCTCGAGTCGAAGACGCGCCAGGGCAAGGATTTCTTCGCGGTGAGCGAGGGCGCGCAGGCGCGGCCGCCGGCGAGCGGCGACGGAGATACGATCGCAGCGCTGTCCTCGGATGCGCGGCTGCTGCTCTTCCCGCTCGAGGAAGTGCCTGTGCGGCCGAACGGCGGCGTGGGCGTGCAGCTGCTCGCACTGCCCGACGGTGTGACGCTGGCGGATGTGGCCATCACGGATGGCAAAGCGCTCACGGTGTCCGGCGTGAAGCGCAAGAACCGCGCGGTGGAGACGCTCGACGCCAAGCAGCTCGCCGAGCACCAGGGCAAGCGTGCGCAGCGCGGCAAGCTCGCCGACGTCGGCTTCAGGCCCGATCGTTTAGGGAATCTCTGAACAAGCGGCCAATCGTCTTTCAAGAAAACTGGGCCCCCGCTTTCGCGGGGGCGACTGATTCAAGGTGATTGACCAGCTCAGGGCGCTGCGGCCGCTGTGGGTCCCGGCCGGGATCCTGGTGGCGGCGGCGCTCCTGGCGTGGCGCGGCTATCCGCTGCCGCTGACGCTGGTGGGACTGCGCACCTGGGCGCCGTACGCGGCGCTCGGCGCCGCTGCGGTGCTGGCGTTCGGCTTCAATCGCGGCCGCGCCTTCGTCATCGCGGCGTCGATCCTCGGCGCCACTGCGGCGTGGCAGGTCTGGCATACGAAAGCGGTGTACACGGTGCTCGTCGTGCTGGTGGCGATGAACGCGGTGCTGGCGCTGCTCTATCGCGAGCGTGGCGCACGCTATCGCGCCTCGTATGCATGGCTCGCGCTGCTCGCGGCGGAGGGCGTGCTTATCGCGTGGATCGGCAAGTCGCCGGAGCGCAGCTCCCTCGACTGGTGGTGGCTGCGCTCGCCGCCGACGCCGTTCATGGGGCGCCTCTTGCTCGCGGCCGCGTTTGGCGCTGCGGTGTGGCGCGCGTGGCCCGAGTACAAGCCGGTGCCGGTCGGCATCGCGGGCGCGATCGCGACCTTCTTCCTCGCCGCGGAATGGGCCGGCTCGCCGGATGCGTATGCGCTCTTCATGGAGGCGAGCGGCATCATGCTGATCGTCGCGCTGCTGCAGGAATCGCATCAGCTCGCGTTCCGCGACCAGCTCACGGGGTTGCCCGGACGGCGCGCGCTCGAGGAAAGGCTGCGCAGCGTCGGCAGCCGCTATGTCGTCGCGATGGTCGACGTCGATCACTTCAAGCAGTTCAACGACACCCACGGCCACGATATCGGCGACCAGGTGCTGCGCCTGGTCGCCGGGCGGCTCGCGGAAGTGCACGACGGCATCGCGTATCGCTACGGTGGCGAGGAGTTCTGCGTGCTGTTCCGCGCGAGCGATATGGCGGACGCCGAGCGCGCGCTCGAGGCAATCCGGCGCTCGATCGAGCACTACCGCATGGCGGTGCGCGCGCCCGGCCGGCCGAAGCAGGCGGAAGAGGGCGCGAAGCTGCGTGGTCGCATCACCTCCCAAGGTCCGCCGGAGAAAGTGCTGTCGGTGACGGTGTCGATCGGCCTCGCGGCGCCCGCGAGCGGACAGGCGCCGCGCGAGGTGCTGAAAGCGGCGGACGAGGCGCTCTACCGCGCGAAGCAGAGCGGCAGGAACAGAGTCAGCCGCTAGGAATTCCGACCCGGGGTCGGAATTCCGGGTCAGCCGCTGGGAATTACTTCGGCGGCTCGACCGGCTGGTCGCCGACCGCGCTCTTCCTCCGTCTTGCTGGCGGGCGCCTGCTGATTCGCCTGCGGCGCTTGCCGATCCTGATTCGGGGCTTCCGGGCGCTTGCCCGGCGCATCGCCCTGCGTCTGCGCTAACACCAATAGTTTGCGCATACCAGTCTCCTGGCGGCGCCGGTGCAAGGTGCGTTCCGGGCACGCGGTTTGCAACGAATGCCTAAGTATTTCCCTTACCAACCGGAGGAAAGCAATGCGTAAGCTGTTCCCAGTACTGATTTCAGGCGTGCTCGCCGTATCGTTCAGCCAGCTGGCGGCGGCACAGAGCACGACGACCCAGAACTCCGCGGGCGCGAATGCCAGCGCGGGCGCGAGCACCGGCTCGAACGACAGCGTCTCGGGCAGTCGCGGCGCGGGCTCGACCACGTCCGATCGCGCCACCGCGGGCGATCGCGCGCGCGGCGACACCAGTGCAGCGGCGGGCGCCACGACCAAGGATGATGCGAACGCGACGCATGCCGACAAGGGCAAGCACAAGGGCGAGAAGAAGGCCAAGGCCAAGAAGAATAAGCAGGAGACCTCGGCCGGCGCGACAGCGCGAGGCAGCGCGGGGACGAGCGCGGCGAGCGGTGCATCGAGCTCCTCCGCCGCGGACGCGCCGAAGGCCAACCCCAGCCTGCAAAATCCGCCGTTGAAGTCGGACAAGACCGACTAACGCGCTTCGCGCGCAATGCGAAGAGGGAGCGGGCGCGTGCCCGCTCTTTTCATTTGGAGACGCCGATGAGATACAGCGTGCTGATTGCCACCCTCGCGCTGGCGTTGCCGGCGCTGGCGCAGGTGACCATGCCCCCCAACCAGCCGCCGTCGCCGTCGCCCTCGGATTTGCGCGGCGCGACCGGCGAAGACCGGCCGCAGGGCCAGGCGCGCGAGGACCGCACGCCGAGCCCGAGCGACCTCGCCGCCGAGGGCGCGCAGCGCGTCGACGGCGATCGCCGCACGAGCGACATGCCGCCGAGCGCCGCCGCGGGCGGCAGCGCTGCCGCGCAGCCGGCGCCGCTCGACAACCGCGGCCAGCCGATCGCTCCGCGCTGAACTATGCTCCGGGGCGTGTGGCCCCCCGTGATCACCGTCCCGGAGCATGAAGTCGAGCTCACCGCCGTGCGCGCGCAAGGCGCGGGCGGGCAGAACGTCAACAAGGTGTCGAACGCGGTGCACCTGCGCTTCGACATCGGCCGCTCGTCATTGCCGCCGGACGTCAAGGAGCGCTTGCTCCGCCGAGGCGACCATCGCGTCTCGCGCACCGGCGTCGTGGTGATCAAGGCGCAGGCGCATCGCTCGCTGGAAATGAACCGGGCGGAAGCCCTCGCCCGCCTCAATGCGCTCGTCGCCGCCGCCGCGCAGGTGCCCAAGGCGCGGCGCGCCACGCGTCCCACGCGCGCCTCGCAGCGCCGGCGCGTGGAAGCAAAGCTGCAGCGCGGGCGAATCAAGGCGCTGCGCCGGAAATCGGGGTCAGATGATTGAATCGTCATTCCCGCGAAAGCGGGGACGACAACCCTCAGCGCACTGCGAGGAGCTCTACTTCGAACAGCAGCGTCGCGTTCGGCGGGATGACGCCGCCCGCGCCGCGCGCGCCGTAGCCGAGATCGGGCGGGATGGTGAGCTTCCTCTTGCCGCCGACTTTCATGCCGGCGACGCCTTCGTCCCAGCCGCGGATCACTTCGCCTTTGCCGAGCGAGAATTGAAACGCGCGCCCGCGATCCTTGCTCGAGTCGAACTTGGTGCCGTTCATGAGCCAGCCGGTGTAATGCACGCTCACCTGCTGGCCGGCGCCGGCGGCGCTGCCGGTGCCTACAACTAAGTCCTCGATCGTGAGACCGCTCGGCGTTTTAATGGAGGCCATGGCATCCTGTGGCTGAAAAGAAGAACAAGTCTAAAGGAGCCGACGTGACAACACCCGCTCGGGTGCTGGCAAAGGTGATTGCCGCGGTAGAGGCCGAAGGCAAGCGCCTGCGCGAGGAGTTCCACGCGCCGCAGGGCCCGCGCGGCCGCCGCGGCAGCTGCCCGCTCGACCGCGAGATCGAGGAGCGGCTGCAGCGCGCGCTGCAGGCGCTGATTCCCGCGCGCTTCTGCGGCGAGGAGTGCGCCGCCACGGAAGGCACGCGCGAAGGCTGGGTGTGGCTGGTCGATCCGCACGACGGCACCTTCGAATACACCGCGGGGCGCCGCGGCTCCGCCATCTCCGTCGCGCTGCTGGCGAATGGCCGTCCAGTGCTCGGCGTCGTGCATGCGCCCGATCCGCCCGATCGCGGCCCGGACACGATCGCCTGGGCCGAAGGCGCGCAGCTCACGCGCAACGGCCGCCTGGTCGCGGTCGATCTTGCGCACGCAGAGCTGCAGCCGGGCACCATCGTCTGGGCCACCGCCTCGTCGACGCTGAAGCCGGAGACCTGGTCGCGTGCGGTCGCCCCCGCGCGCTACGTCGCGATGCCGAGCATCGCGTATCGGCTCGGCCGCATCGCGGCCGGCGACGGCGTGGCGACGCTCTCCATCCACGGCGTGAACGAATACGACATCGCTGCCGGCATGGCGCTCGTCGCGGCTGCGGGCGGCGTCACGCTCGCCGGCGACGGCAAGCCGGTGGCGCTCGCGGGCAACTCGGAGCACCGCATCGACGGCTGCTTCGCCGGCGCGCCGCGGGCGGCGGCGCAGCTTGCTCGCTACGACTGGACGCTGCTGGATGCCGAGCCGCGGCGCGAAACGCGCGTTACGCTCAGCTTCCCGCGCAAGGACGACAGCCGGCTCGCGCGCGCGCAGGGCGTGCTGCTCGGCCAGGTGGTCGGCGACAGCCTTGGTTCACTGGTCGAATTCAAGCCCGCGGCCGAGATCGCCCGGCATTACCCGCGGGGCGTGCGCGAGCTCGCCGACGGCGGCGTCCACCACACCATCGCCGGCCAGCCGACCGACGACAGCGAGATGGCGCTGACGCTCGCGCGCGCGATTGTCCAGCACAAGGGCTACGACGCGGCCAAGGTGCTGGACGCCTATCGCGCCTGGCTCACCTCGCGGCCGGTCGACGTCGGCATGACCACGGAGAAGGGCCTGCTCGGCCTCGTGACGAGCGAGAGCGAGTCGAACGGCTCGCTCATGCGCTGCTCGCCGATCGGCGTCTGGGCGGCGGGCGATCCGGCGCTCGCCGCGCGCACGGCGCGCGACGATTCGATGCTCACGCACCCGAATCCGATCTGCCAGGAAGCCTGCGCCGCCTATTGCGCGGCGATCGCCGCCGGCGTCGCCGGCGCGAGCCGCGCCGAGATGCTCGAGGCCGCCGCCGCGCATTCGAAGGGCCCGGCCCACGAGGCGGTGAAGCGCGGCGCGAAAGGCGTCGCGCCGGCCGACTTCTTCACCCATCGGGGCTGGGTGCTGGTCGCGCTGCAGAACGCGTTCTACTGCCTGCAATCCCACGACTTCGAGGAAAGCCTCGTCGAGACGGTAGGCCGCGGCGGCGACACCGACACCAACGCCGCCATCGCCGGCGCGCTGCTCGGCGCCTGCCACGGCCGCGGGGCGATTCCGCCGCGCTGGCTCTACCCGGTGCTCGCGTGCCGCCCGCTCGCCGAGGCCGGCGCGCTGCGCCCGCGGCCGATGGAGTACTGGCCGGACGACATCCTCGAGCTCGCCGAAGCGCTGCTCAATTCCGACCCCGGGTCGTAATTATTTCCGGAAGGTCAACCGCCAAGGCGCGACGAGCGTTGTGGCGTCATGGCGAAGCACCCGCGGCTCATCCTCCCCGGCGTAGCGCTGCATATCTACCAGCGCGGAAATGACCGGAAGGCGTGCTTTCGCGAAGACAGCGATCGGCTGGTCTATCTCTCCAATCTTGCAGAACTCTGCAAGCGGTGGGAGTGCGCCCTCCATGCGTACTGCCTCATGACCAACCATGTGCACCTGATGCTCACGCCCGCAAACGAGGACGGGCCTGCGTCGCTCATCCGCGACCTCGGGCGTCGCTTTGTCCGGTATTTCAACGAGCGGTACGGGCGCACCGGGAGCCTTTGGGAAGGGCGCTTCCACTCCTGTCTCCTGGACTCGGGCCGCTATGTTCTTGGCTGCCAGCGATATATCGACCTGAATCCAGTGCGGGCGGGCATGGTGAGCTCGCCGGGCGCCTATCGCTGGTCGAGCTACGCCGGCAATAGCGGCGCACGGAACGATCCGCTGCTCACCGCGCATCCCGAATACTTGGCGATATCACGTGACGCGACCTTGCGCTGCGCCGCCTATGCCGAGCTGTGTCAGGAAGGCGAAGAGCCGCATTTCATCTCTGCCATGCGGGACGCGACCTTCGGTGGCCTGCCGCTCGTCAGCGAGGAGCTTAAGTCGCGCCTGGTGGCGATGGGCTTTCGCCTCGAAAGGGCCAAGTCTGGCCCGCGCCCCGAGCTGGCGAACGAAGCACAGCCGCCGAGCCTTGAGCTGCCCCTCTGAATTACGACCCGGGGTCGGAATTCGGTAACAGGTTGCAACAACTTGGCGCGGTAGGTTTAACGCGCGCGGCGTAGAGTGGGTGCGCCATGCGCCTGGTTGCCGTCCTCCTGGTATTTCTCGCCGGCTGCGCTACCGCGCCGCGGCAGCCGCCGCTGGAGCCGATCGCCTGGCCCGACGATTCGCTGGCAGTGCAGCTCCAGGTACTGAACCGGGTGAGCTGGGGCGCGAACCGCTCCTCTGCCGCCGAGATTGCGCGACTGGGCACCGGCGGCTGGCTCGCGGCGCAGCTGCAACCCGGCTCGGCCTCGCTGCCGCCCGAGATCCAGGCGCGCATCGACGAAATGTCCATCTCGCGGCGCTCGCTCGTCGATCTGGGCGCCGAGCTCGAGAACCGCCGCCTCGCGCTGCAGAAAGCGGCGGCCGACGAGCGCAAGGCCGAGCGCCAGGCGTTCAACGAGGACCTGCAGCGACTCGCGCGCGAGGCGCAGACGCGCATGCTGCTGCGCGCGCTCTATTCGCCGAACCAGCTCGAGGACCAGCTCACCTGGTTCTGGCTCAACCACTTCAACGTCTTCCAGTACAAGGGCCCGCTGCGCGCGCTGGTCGCCGACTACGAGGAGCGCGCCATCCGGCCGCATGTGCTCGGGCGCTTCCGCGAGCTGCTCGGCGCCACCGCGCGCCACCCGGCGATGCTCATCTACCTCGACAACGCGCGCAACAGCGCCGGGCGCATCAACGAGAACTACGCGCGCGAGCTGATGGAGCTGCACACGCTCGGCGTCGACGGCGGCTACACGCAGGCCGATGTCGAGGCGCTTGCGCGCATCCTCACCGGCTGGAGCCTCGACCTCGCGAGCGGCGAGCTCGCGCGGTTCTATCCCCGCCGGCACGATTACTCGGACAAGTTGTTCTTGGGACGGACCGTGAAAGGCAGCGGCGCCAGGGAGCTCGACGTGGCGCTCGACATGCTCGCGCAGCACCCTGCCACAGCGCGCTTCGTATCGCGCAAGCTCGCGATGTTCTTCGTCGCCGACGAGCCGGGCGACGCGCTGGTCGCGCGCATGTCGCAGAGCTTTTTGGACACCAGTGGCGACATCCCGTCCGTGCTGCGCACGATGTTCGCCTCGCCCGAATTCCGCGCCTCGCTCGGCACGAAGTTCAAGGATCCGCTGCACTACGCGCTCTCGGCGCTGCGGCTCGTGCTCGACGAGCGCGCGCTGCCCGACGCGCAGCCCGTGATCGGCGCGCTCGCGCGCATGGGCGAGCCGCTCTATGCGCGCGCCACGCCCGACGGCTATCCCCTCACCCGCGCCGACTGGGCGAGCCCCGGCCAGCTCGCGACGCGCTTCGAGATCGCGCGCGGCGTCGCCTACCGCGTGCCGGTGCGCATCTGGGACGCGCCGCTCGGTGCGCTGAGCGACACGACGCGCGGCACGCTCGCCCAGGCGTCCTCGCCGCAGGAGTGGAACCTGCTGCTCCTTTCCTCACCGGAGTTCATGGTCCGATGAATCGCCGTTCGTTTCTTGCTTCGCTCCCGCTGCTCTATGCCGGCCGCCTGTTCGCAGCACCCGCGGCCCCGGCGCGCTTCCTCCTCGTCTTCCTGCGCGGCGGCTACGACGCTGCGAATGTGCTGGTGCCGCTCTCGTCGAGCTACTACTACGACACGCGTCCGAACATCGCCATTCCGCGGAGCGCGGCGCTGCCGGTGAATAGCGACTGGGGTTTGCATCCGGCGCTCGCGGAGTCGCTGCATCCGCTCTACACGCGCGGCGAGGCGGCATTCATCGCCTTCGCCGGCACGCACGACACGAGCCGCAGCCACTTCGAAACGCAGGACTCGATCGAGCTCGGCCAGCCGCAGGGCACGCGTAGTTATGCATCGGGCTTCATGAACCGGCTCGCGGCGGAGCTGGGCGGGAGGGGAGCCATTTCGTTTACCAACCAGCTTCCGGTCACCTTTCGGGGCACAGCACAGGTGGCCAATGTCGCGCTCAACATCGCGGCCAGGCCGGGCGTCGACGAGCGCCAGAGCAGGCTGATCGCGCAGATGTACGCGGGCAGCGCGCTCGGCACGCAGGTCGCCGAGGGCTTCGCCGCGCGCGATGCGGTGATGCGCGATCTCGGCGAGGAGATGATCGCCGCCAACCGCAACGCCGTGACGGCGCGCGCGTTCGAGAAGCAGGCGCAGCGCGTTGCCAAGCTCATGCGCAGCGACTATCGCCTGGGCTTCGTCGATGTCGGCGGCTGGGACACGCACGTCGGCGAGGGTGGGGCGCAGGGTACTCTCGCCACGCGGCTCGACGAGCTCGGCCGCGGCCTCGCAGCGCTCTGCAACGCGATGGGCGACGCGTGGCGCGATACGGTGGTGCTGGTGGTGAGCGAATTCGGGCGCACCTTCCGCGAGAACGGCAACCGCGGCACCGATCATGGCCACGGCACCGTGTACTGGGCGCTCGGCGGCGGCGTGCGCGGCGGACGCGTGGCGGGCGAGCAGGTGCGCGTCGCGCGCGACACGCTCTTCCAGGATCGCGACTACCCGGTGCTTAACGAATACCGCGCGCTGCTGGGTGGCCTTTTCGCGCGCGTCTATGGCCTCGACAACGAGGCGCTTGCGCGCATCTTCCCCGGCGCGGCGCCGAAGGACCTGGCGCTCGTCTAGTAGTACAGCCCAGGGATAATTACGACCCGGGGTCGGAATTCCGGCATCGAGAAGTGGGAAAGCATGGACGCACTTCGCGCACACGCGGCGAAGACGCGCGAGCTGATCGCCAGCCGTGTTATCCACATCCTCTCGCCGACGTGAAGGCGCTTTTGCCGCATTTTGTCGTTCATTTGGTGATTGACGGCGCTTACGACCGTGCTACATTGAGCTCGAGCTTGCAACGGCCGCCGCAGAGGAGTCGGCAGCAGTCGCAGTCGTAGTACGGAGGTCTCGGCCACCGCGGGATTCCCGGCCACCTGTCGGGATACCGGACCGGCGTGGGCTCGGAAGCGGCAATTGCCGCTAGTTGATGCGAGGCGCCCAGCTAGGCGCCGCCCGAGATATCGGGCAAAAAAGGCCCCGCCTCTGAGGAGCGGGGCCTTTTCATTTAGGGAACGGGAACAGCAGATCGCGCGCCGGTGACTGGCCGGCCCGTCTAATTACGACCCGGGGTCGGAATTGCTAGAGCTGCCGGTAGAGCACGCGGCACGCCGCGAGTTCTTCGTCGGTCTTGTCGGGCTTGGTGCAGCGGCGCTGGTATTCCTCTTTGCGCTTCTGGTGCTCGGCCGTGGCCGCGCGGCGCGCGGCTTCGCGCTCATCGACCTTCTTCTGCATGGTCTTGGGCTCGGCGGGGGGCGCCGTGGTGTCGTCGCCGTAGGTGTAGCCCGCCACCAGTACCGCCGCGAGGATCAGTGCCAGGGTACCGACGATGGTGGAGGCTTGCATGCAGCGAGTGTTTCACCACCGCGCTGCGGATCAAAGCCCAGTGCTTCACGCCGTTTGAATTTCCGCGCGCACCCCGCGGCAGTAAGTCACGGCGCTAGACTGCCGCCGCGATGAACGACGCAGCGCTCGTGCTTTTCTCCGGCGGCCAGGACTCCACCGTGTGCCTCGCCTGGGCGCTCGGGCGCTACGCGCGCGTCGAGACGATCGGCTTCCACTACAGCCAGCGCCATGGAGTGGAGATGGAATGCCGCACCAGGGTGCTCGCGGAATTGCGGCGCCTGTTCCCCGACTGGGCCCCCCGGCTTGGCGCCGACACGGTGCTCGAGCTCGACGTGATCCGCGAGGTGAGCGAAAGCGCGCTCATCCGCGACGCGGAGATAAAGATGGGGGCGAACAGCCTGCCGACGACCTTCGTCCCCGGGCGCAACCTGCTCTTCTTCACCACGGCAGCGGCGCTCGCCTACCGGCGCGGCATCAAGGTGCTGGTCGGCGGCATGTGCGAGACCGACTATTCCGGCTACCCGGACTGCCGCGACGACACGCTGAAGGCGCTGCAGGTAGCGCTCAACCTGGGCATGGAGCGCCGCTTCGTCATCGAGACGCCGCTCATGTGGATCGACAAGGCCGCGACCTGGCGCCTGGCGGAGGAGCTCGGCGGCGCGCCGCTCGTGGAGCTCGTCATCGAGCACACGCACAGCTGCTACCGCGGCGACCGCAAGGAGCGCCACCCGTGGGGCTATGGCTGCGCCGCCTGCCCGGCGTGCGAGCTGCGCGCGAAGGGCTACCGGCGCTGGAAATCGGGGTCAGGCACCCATCGGAATTCGGGGACGTAGCCCGAATTAGTTCGGGCTCCGTCCCCGATTAGCTACTTGTCGGCGATGCCGTGGCCGCGCGCGATCGTCTCGCCGTTCACGAAGATATTGTCGATCACGGCCAGCCCGACGCCGCGCGGATCCTCGACGCTCACCGAGTCCGTGCCCTCGTCGTAGATGATGCTGATGCTCCTGATGCGGCTGCCCGGCGGAATCGGCGGGAACTGGGACGCCGCAGTGAAGCGCACGCGCGTCCACTCCGTCGGATCCTGCGGCGCCGGCGTCGGCGTGTCATTGGCGCAGCCGCCGACGAACGAGAAGCCATCGCTGCCGTCCGGTGCGGTATAGCTCACGTTGAATCGCGGCGCGCCGGCGCCGCAGTGGCCGCCGTTGCGGTAGTCGAAGCCGAGCACGAACGTCGCGCCCACCTCCATACGCTTCACGCCGTGAATCTCGGCCCCAGCCGCCGAGCAGTCCGCGGTCGCGCCGTTCTTCGAGAGCAAGAGCCCGGTATGCGGGTCGCGCTTCGGATTGGTCGGGTCGTCGGGCAGGCCCATGCCGCCGAGCCACGCCGACGTCACGATGCGGCTGCCGGCCGGCGACGGCTCGCCGGTCGCGAGCGTGCCGCAATCACCGCTGTCTCCGATGAACACGAACGGCTCCGCCTTCAACTTGCCGTTGCCGTCGTCATCGTCCGCCAGCGCGAGCGCCGGCGCCGCAAAAGCCAATGCCACTGCAATGGAAATAGACCGCCACATGATGACCTCCTCCGCTGTGTTACGACTTGAGGGCGGCGAGCTTAGCGAAAGCGGTCGCGGCGATCTACCGCGCTCGCCATTCAATCGTTATTCCATGGTGCGCTGGCGCACCGATTCGCGGATCGCCGCCCAGACGCGCGGCGGACTCGCCGGCATGTCGAGGTGATGGATACCGAGCGGCCGCAGCGCATCGACCACCGCGTTCATTACGGAGGTCATCGCGCCCGCGCAGCCGGCTTCGCCGCAGCCTTTGGCGCCGAGCGGGTTAGTGGTCGCTGGCACCGGATGGCTCGCCCATTCGATCGAGGTTTGAATGTCTTCCGCCCGCGGCAGCGCATAGTCCATGAACGAGCCGGTGAGTAGCTGGCCCTCCTCGTCGTAGCGCGCGTTCTCCATCAGGCACTGGCCGATGCCCTGCACGACCCCGCCGTGCACCTGGCCCTCTACCGTGAGCGGATTCACCACCGTGCCGAAGTCGTTCACCGAGCTGTAGCGCACGACCTCGACCTTGCCCGTCTCCGGGTCGATCTCCACCTCGCATACGTGGCAGCCGTTCGGGAACGCCGACGGAATCACCTCGGTTACGTGCGTGGTGTCCAGCTTTCCCGGGTAGCGCTTGGCGAGCTCCGTGATGCCGATCGCGCGATCGGTGCCCGCGATGCGGTATTGGCCATCGCGCCACTCGATGTCGGCGGCCGCCGCCTCCAGCGCCTCGGCCGCCAGCTCCTTGCCTTTCGCGATCACCAGCTTCGACACCTCCGCGATCGCCGCGCCGCTCATCATCATCGAGCGCGAGCCGCCCGTGCCGGCGCCGAACACGATCTGGTCGGAGTCGCCCTGCACCAGGCGCACGGCGCCGAACGGAATGCCGAGCCTGGAGACCAGCGCCTGCGCGAACCCGGCCGCATGGCCCTGCCCATAGTCCAGCGTTCCCGTCACCAGGGTGATGTGCCGATCGCCCTCGAAGCGCAGCCCGGCGCTCTCCTTGTTCGGCGGCGCGGTGACTTCCATGTAGCTGCCGACGCCGAGACCGCGGAGCTTGCCGCGCGCCTTCGACTCCTGCTTCCTGCGGGGGAAATTGGCGACGTCGCCCGCCTTGAGCGCCTTTTCGAAAACCGTGCCGAAGTCGCCGCTGTCGACCGTCATCTGCGCCGCGTTCTTGTACGGGATCTCGGCGGGCTTGACGTGGTTGCGGCGCCTGAGCTCGAAGCGATCGATGCCGATCTCCCGCGCGGCCTCGTCCAGCAGCCGCTCCATGTAGTAGTTCGCCTCCGGGCGCCCGGCGCCGCGATACGCGCTCACCGGCGTCGTGTTCGTCAGCATCGCCTTGGTCGAGACCTC
>DASSLQ010000071.1:0-2737 GCA_035689325.1 Burkholderiales bacterium
GTGACGCTCGCGCCCAGGATCTTCGGGATCTCCTGCAGGTTCGGCCATAACGGCACCACTTCGACCACGCGGTCGCCGGGATCGACCAGGAGCTGCGAGGCGAGCATAAGCGCATTGACCCCCGCGCTCGTGACGGCGATCTGCTCGGGCGACGTCGGGCGGTGCAGCCGCGAGGTATAGGCGGCGAGCGCGTCGCGCAGCGCCGGGATGCCGAGGTTATGCGTATAGAAAAGCTCGCCGGCGGCGATCGACTCGGTCGCCGCCTGTCTGATGAACTGCGGCGTCGGCTCGTCGGGCTCGCCGACCCAGAAGCCGAGGATGTCGCGCCGGCCGAGGCCCTCGTTGTAGAGCTCGCGGATTTTGGAGGCGGCGAGCGAGCGCACCGCCGCGCGTGCCGATAAAGGGGTCAGAGCAATTTTCCGGTTACAGTTGGAGCCGCCGAGTGTAACCAATACGGAGGATGGGGATGTCGGCAGCCCATGAACACGGCCACGGCGCCGAGCATCACCCCGGCAACAAGCGCGTCGCGCTGCTGATCTCGGTGCTGGCGCTGATCCTGGCGTTCGCCGAGACGCTCGGCAAGAGCGCGCAGACCAGCGCGGTCGCCCACAACATCGAGTCATTGAACCTGTGGGCGTTCTTCCAGGCCAAGACTATCCGGCAAACCGTGCTGCGCACCGCGGCCGAGGAGGTCGAGGCCGCCGGCGCGAGCGAGGCGCAGAAGAAGCAGGTGGCGAAGTGGAAGGAGACCGCCCAGCGCTATCAGTCGGAGCCCGAGACCGGCGAAGGGCGCGAGCAGCTCTCAGCGCGCGCGAAGGAAGCGGAGAAAAGGCGCGAGCGCTCGATGGCCGCGTATCACCATTACGAGCTCGCGTCGGCGGCGGTGCAGATCGCGATCGTCGTGGCGTCGGCGGCGATCATCGCCGAGATGGCGGCGCTCGCCTGGCTCGGCGCTGCGCTGGGCGCGGTCGGGGTCGCGTTTTGCGTGATCGGGTTCTTCTTCCCGACCGCGGTGCACCTGTTCTAGACCGACAGTATCCTGAGCAGCGCCGGCCGGCCGTCGGCGAGGATGAAGCGCGCCTCGTGCGCCGGATAGCGCGCGAGCTCGGCGGCGCTGCGCTCCTGGAACGCAGCGCGGAACTGCCGGTTGCCGAGCAGCACCTCGTCGCGTTGCAAGTCGACGACATAGGCCGGCGCGTCGAGCTTCTCGAGCATGGCGAAAGACAACTCGTGCGCGCGCAGCGCCTCGCGCAGCTTTGCTGTCAGCAGCACCACGACGGCGAAGGTGATGAACAGCACGGCGCCCTCTCCGTAGAAGTAGAAGCTCGTGCTGTAGTGATCCGCGCCGCTGAAGATCCCGAGCCACAGCGCCGCCGTGGCGAGCGAGAGCGCGAGAGCCCACCACAGTCCCGCGCCCCAGGTCACCATGATGATCGGCAGGAGGTAGAGCACGCTCAGGTGCAGGTCGTAGCCGGTGAGCTTGTCGATCACGCCGATCGCAAGCACGAGGATCACGCCGGCGGCGAAGGTGACCGCCGGGCTGTAGTCGCCGAAGAAGTCCGCTTCCGCGGGCGCCGGCCGCGCCAAGTCGGAATTGCGAAGCGCGGAATCGCGCATGGCGAATCTCATTGTCCGCAAATGCGGCGCTCCCGCAAGCGCGCGAGCCGCTGGCACGGGCATTGCGTCATGCGACGGGCGAAGGCCGCTCCAGGCACGAAATCGCCGGTTTTGCGCGTTGCTGGGGCAGTGCGCAGCGGAGCGGCACCGATGGAGGGCGTTTATCGAAATGTCGCGCCGCCAATTGCTCGCCGCACGGATCTCGGTCAGCTCGGTCGCGCTCACCTGCGCCGTCGCTGCCTGGGCGCTTGCAGCCGAGCTGCTCAGCCGGATGTAGCTAGGCCCAGCGCGGCGCCGCCGGCAGGGCGTGCGCCTCTGCGCGCTTGGTGAGAACGATGCGGGTGTGGCTGCCGACGCGGGTGATACTGAGCTCGCGCCGGCGGGGGAAGACGCCGAGGGACTGGTTCGCGGCCACGGTGAGCGGCGGCGCGACGATCGTCGTAGTCCAGTGGCGCATTGCGCGCATCGTGCGCGAGCCACGTGACGCCGGTAAGAAGCGAAAGGCGAGAAACTGTGAGCCGCCCGTAAAGATCTTCCGACGGGGCGGACTATTTCACTAGATCTGCACGCGCGAGCCGAGCTCGATAACCCTGTTCGTCGGGATGTTGAAGTAGTCGGTGACGTTGCCGGCGTTGCGCGCCATCGCGGCGAAGATGCGATCGCGCCAGAACGCCATGCCGATGCCGCCGATGGTGGGCACGATCTTCTGCCGCGAGAGAAAGAACGAGGTCTCCATCAGGTCGAATTCCAGCCCGAGCGCCGCGCACAGCTCGAGCGCACGCGTCACGTCCGGGCGGTTCATGAAGCCGTAGCGCACGCGGATGCGCCAGCAGCCGTGGCCGAGCGACTCGCAGGTGACGCGATCGGCGAACGAGATCCATGGCACGTCGCGCACCTCCACGGTGAGGAAAACGACGCGCTCGTGCAGCACCTTGTTGTGGCTCAGGTTGTGCAGCAGCGCATGCGGCACGGCGTCCGGCGTCGCGGTTAGGAAGATGGCGGTGCCCGGCACGCGGTGCGGTGGATCCTTGAAGAGGCTCTGGAGGAAGCCCTTCAGCGGCACTGCGCCCTCCTCCAGGCGCCGGAACAGGATCTCGCGCCCGCGACGCCATGTCGTCAT
>DASSLQ010000072.1:0-30836 GCA_035689325.1 Burkholderiales bacterium
CCCTGCTCGAAACCGACGTATCCCGGCGGCGCGCCGATCAGGCGCGAGACCGCGTGGCGCTCCATGTACTCGGACATGTCGAAGCGGATGAGCTCGATGCCCATGCAGTAGGCGAGCTGGCGCGCGACCTCCGTCTTGCCGACACCCGTCGGCCCGGAGAACAGGAAGTTGCCGATCGGCTTCTGCGGGTTGCCGAGACCCGAGCGTGCCATCTTGATGGCCGACGAGAGCGCGTCGATCGCCTTGTCCTGGCCGAACACCACCGCCTTGAGATCGCGGTCCAGATTGGCGAGCGCGCTGCGGTCATCGGTTGAAACGCTTCTCGGCGGGATGCGCGCGATCTTGGCGATGATCTCCTCGATCTCGGCCTTGCCGATGATGCGCTTTTGCTTCGCCTTGGGCGCGATGCGCTGTGCCGCACCGGCCTCGTCGATCACGTCGATCGCCTTGTCGGGCAGGTGGCGGTCATTGATGTAGCGCGCCGAGAGCTCGGCCGCCGTGGTGAGCGCGTTGGCCGTGTACTTGACGCTGTGGTGGGCCTCGAAGCGGGTCTTCAGGCCCTTGAGGATTTCCACGGTTTCATCCACGGACGGCTCGACCACGTCGATCTTCTGGAAGCGCCGCGAGAGCGCGTGGTCCTTCTCGAACACGCCGCGGTACTCGTTGTAGGTGGTCGCGCCGATGCACTTCAGCTGGCCGGTGGAGAGCACCGGCTTCAGCAAATTGGAGGCGTCCAGGGTGCCGCCGGAAGCGGCGCCCGCGCCGATCACCGTGTGGATCTCGTCGATGAAGAGGATCGCGTTCGGGTTGTCGACCAGCTGCTTCAGCACGGCCTTCAGGCGCTGCTCGAAATCCCCGCGGTACTTGGTGCCGGCAAGCAGCGCGCCCATGTCGAGCGCGTACACCGTGCACTTCGCAAGCAGGTCGGGCACGTTGCCTTCGACGATTCGGCGCGCGAGCCCTTCCGCGATCGCGGTCTTGCCGACGCCGGCTTCGCCCACCAGCAGGGGGTTGTTCTTGCGGCGGCGACAAAGCGTCTGCACCACGCGCTCGAGCTCCTTGTCGCGGCCGATCAGCGGGTCGATCTTGCCGGCGAGCGCGAGTGCGTTGAGGTTCTGCGTGTAGTTGTCGAGCGGGCTGTTCGAGGTCTCGGCCTGGCCATCCTGCTCGGAGTCCTGGTCGGTCTTGCCCGGATGCGCCTGCGGCGTCTTGGTGATGCCGTGCGAGATGTAGTTGACCACGTCCAGCCGCGCGATGCCCTGCTGCTGCAGGAAGTACACCGCGTGCGAATCCTTCTCGCCGAAGATCGCCACCAGCACGTTCGCCCCGGTCACTTCTTTCTTGCCCGAGGACTGCACGTGCAGGATGGCGCGCTGGATCACGCGCTGGAAGCCGAGCGTGGGCTGCGTATCCACCTCGCGGTCGGCGGCGATGCGCGGCGTCTGCTCGGCGATGTGCTGCGTCAGGTTCTTGCGCAGCTCGTCCATGTTCGCGCCGCAGGCGCGCAGCACCTCGGCGGCAGTGGGGTTGTCGAGCAGCGCGAGCAGCAGGTGCTCGACCGTGATGAACTCGTGGCGTTTCTGGCGGGCCTCCACGAACGCCATGTGCAGACTGACTTCGAGTTCCTGGGCGATCATTCGCTTCCTTACCTTTCAGCCTTTTCTTTCTGCTCTACGTCTCTTCCATCACACATTGCAGCGGGTGCTGGTGCTTCCGTGAGTATGCCGCGACTTGCTGCACTTTGGTGCTCGCGACATCCCGCGGATAGATGCCGCAGATGCCAATGCCTTCCCGGTGCACCTTTAGCATGACCTGGGTAGCGCGCTCCCGGGTCATGCTGAAGAACTTTTGCAGCACCACGACCACGAATTCCATCGGCGTGTAGTCATCGTTCAGCAGCATGACCTTGAACATCGGCGGCGGCTTCAGCTTGGAGCGCTGCGCCTCGAGTAGGGTGTCGTCCTTTTGCTGCGCCATGCCGCTAACTACGCGCCTCGTGCCCCCCGAAATCTGACAATTGCTGCGTTAGCCCAGTTCCTGCGGCCTATCCTAATAAATGTAGGGGGGCGGTGCAATGCGCGAGCCAGCACCGACCGGGCGGATTACGGTGCTTTTTCACCGCCTTGCGCGCGCGCAACAGCCGCAGGCACGGCTCTTGACGACACTTCTAGCGACGCGTAAAAGGCGGCTGTGTTTGGATTCAGGCTGTCTGTTTCGCCATAGCGGGGCGGGGTCGGGGAGTTCAGGCACGGCCCCGGGTTCGCATCCCCGGAGCTCTACCAACAGTAAGTAATAAGGGAGAGAGCATGGCAACAGGCACCGTGAAGTGGTTCAACGACGCGAAGGGCTACGGCTTCATCACGCCCGACGACGGTAGCGAGGACTTGTTCGCGCATTTCTCGGCGATCAACATGTCCGGCTTCAAGACCCTGAAGGAAGGGCAGAAGGTCAGCTTTGACGTAGTGCAGGGGCCGAAGGGGAAACAGGCCTCGAACATCCAAAAGGTCTAGGCGCAGGCACTCGATTTGAAAGGGCCGCCCGCGAGGCGGCCTTTTTTATTCGAAGCGGTACTGCAGGCGCAGCCCGAAGCTGTCCTGCCTGCTCTGCGGCTGGAACAGCCGGCAGCCGCCCGCCGGGTCGGGCGCGACACCGCTGCAGCCCTGGATCGCCGGATTGATGAGCCGCTGCGTCGCATCGGATTCGTCGAAGCGGTAGCTGTCGTAATAGCCTGTCAGGCTCCAGCGACGCGTGAAGCGGTAGCCGACATCCGCATAGAAGCTCAGTGTGCCCTTCGGCTCGAGCTGCGGGTTGGCGTTGAAGCCGATGTCGGTGAGGTGGGCATCCTGCCGCGTCCAGAACGGATATTTCACGCCGCCGCCGCCGTACCAGCCTTTGGCTTCCTGCCGGTCGAAATTGAGTCCAAGCTTGACCGACGCGACCCAGTACTCTTCGCGCTGGTCCGCGGAAAGTTGCCGGTTCCAGTAGTCGAGCACGAGAGCGCTTACGAGCTCCATGCCGTTCGCGTTGCCGGGCAGGCGGTAGATCGCTTGCCCCTCGTTGACGAGTCCCGTGTACTGGCTGGTGCCGGTGGCCGGCTCGTTGGTCGAGAGAAGCGCGCCGTTGTAGTCGAGCGAGCCGAAATACAACCGCCCGCGCCAGCCGAACTGCCAGCCCTCGGGCCGGAACTGTCGGTAGCCGCCGCCGACGCCGAACATCGGGCCGGTTTCGGTGACGGCGGGGTTCGTGCTTTCGGCCCAGCGAAAATGCTCGAGGTCGCCGTTGACGTACCAGCCGGCATGTGCCGCGGCGCTGCAGAAAATCGCCGCGGCAAGGCTCGCTGCGAGAACCGGCTTCATCGCTACATGCGCTCGATCATCGCCTGGCCGAAGCCGGAGGTCGGCACCTGCTTCGCGCCCTGCATCTGTCGCGCGAAGTCATAGGTGACGATCTTGTCCTGGATGGCGCGCTCCATTGAGCTGATGATCCTGTCGGCCGCCTCCACCCAGCCCATGTGGCGCAGCATCATCTCGGCGGAGAGGATTTCCGAGCCCGGATTGACGTAGTCCTTGCCGGCGTACTTCGGTGCCGTGCCGTGCGTCGCCTCGAACATCGCCACCGAGTCGCTCATGTTGGCGCCCGGCGCGATGCCGATGCCGCCGACTTCCGCGGCCAGCTCATCTGAAATGTAGTCGCCGTTCAGGTTGGTCGTCGCCAGCACGTCGTACTCCGCCGGCCGCAGCAGGACCTGCTGCAGCATCGCGTCGGTGATCACGTCCTTCACCACGATGTCGGGCCCGCCTTTCGGGTTCTTGAACTTCATCCAGGGGCCGCCCTCGAAGAGCTGCGCGCCGAACTCGCGCTGCGCGAGCTTGTAGCCCCAGTCGCGGAAGCCGCCTTCGGTGAACTTCTGGATGTTGCCCTTGTGCACCAGCGTCACCGACTTCCTCTTGTTGTCGACGGCGTACTGGTACGCCTTGCGAATCAGCCGCTCCGAGCCCTCGATCGACACCGGCTTGATGCCGATCGCCGAGCTCTCCGGGAAGCGGATCTTCTTCACCTTCATCTCCCGCATGAGGAAATCGATGATCTTCTTCGCCTCCGCCGACTGCGCCGGCCATTCGATGCCGGCGTAGATGTCTTCGGAGTTCTCGCGGAAGATCACCATGTCGACCTTTTCCGGCTCCTTCAGCGGCGAGGGCACGCCTTTGAACCAGCGCACCGGCCGCAGGCAGACGTAGAGATCGAGCTCCTGGCGCAGCGCCACGTTGATCGAGCGGATGCCGCCGCCGACCGGCGTGGTGAGCGGCCCCTTGATCGACACCACGAACTCTTTCGCGGCCTGCAGGGTCTCGTCGGGCAGCCAGACGTTCTCGCCATAGACACGGCACGACTTCTCGCCCGCGAACATTTCCATCCAGACGATCTTGCGCTTGCCGCCGTAGGCCTTCTGCACCGCCGCGTCCACCACCTTCAGCATCACCGGCGTGATGTCGATGCCCGTGCCGTCGCCTTCGATGTAGGGGATGATCGGACGGTCGGGCACCTCGAGCGAGAAATCGCGCCGCACGCGAATCTTCTCGCCGCCCGAGGGCAGCTTGATGTGCTGGTAAGCCATGGAACCTGCTCCCTGAAGGACCGGAAAAAGGGGGCGATTATACGCCCCTTTACCGCCTACGTGATTGATTTGCAAATGGTTCCGCGTGTCTGTCAACCGGTCGTCAGCCTCGCGCGTTAATCCCAGCGGACTGCGCCTTGGGGCCGGTCTAACGTTAGACAAACCACCAGAGAGGAATGACATGAAGCAGCTCGTTGCAGTCCTCGTCGCGGCGATGTTCGCGGCGACCAGCTTCGCCGCGCTCGCGCAGGACAAGGGCGACAAGAAAGCTGAGAGCACCAAGATGGAGAAGAAGTCCGACAAGAAGTCGTCCGGCAAGAAGAAGTCGTCCGACAAGAAGAAGTCGTCCGACAAGATGGATAAGAAATAACCCGCTTCAATCGTGTACAAAGGCAGGGCGCGTCCCTGCCTTTTTCATTTATGCGTGCATTGCTTGCTCTCGCAGTCGCCATCGCCGCTCCGGTGCTGGCGCAGACTCTGCCGGTCGTGCAGCTCAACGCCGGGATGCATCTCATTCGCGCCGAGGTGGCCGCCGATTTCGCGAGCCGCGGCCAGGGGCTCATGTACCGTAGCGCGATGCCGAGCAATGCCGGAATGCTCTTCCTCTTCGACGAAGCGGCCGCGCACTGCATGTGGATGAAGAACACGCTCATAGCGCTCTCGGTGGCGTTCATCGACGAGCACGGCGCCGTCATCAACGTCGAGGACATGGCGCCGCAGACGGAAGACTCGCATTGCGCGCGACGCCCGGCGCTCTACGCGCTGGAGATGAACCGCGGCTGGTTCGCGGCCCGCGGCATCAAGCCGGGAAGCCGCATCGGCGGCATTCCCGGCGCGAAATAATCCTAGAACGCCACCCCGCCGTGGCTCTGCGCCACCATGAAGTAAAGCATGGGGATGGAGAGCATCGTGTTGATGCGCGATGCCATGCCGGCGGCCTTGGCGGCCGCTGCCTTCGCCTCGGGGCTCACCGCGACCATGCCGAGCACCTTTTTCTGGTTGGGCCAGATCACGAACCAGACGTTGAACCACATGATCGTGCCGAGCCAGGCGCCGATGCCGATCGAGGTGAACGGTTTCTGCAGCGTGATCGCCTGCACGAAGTAGCCGTTCATCAGCGCGAGGATGATGCCGAGGATGATGGTCGACATTGCGGCCCAGCGGAACCAGAAGAGCGCGGTGGGCGCGATCACCTTGGTGACCGCGGGCTTCTCGGCATCCGGGATCTTGGGCATCGAGGGTGTCTGCACGAAGTTGAAGTACCAGAGCAGCCCGATCCACATCACGCCGCTCGTCACATGCAGCCAGCGCATCGCAAACAGCCACCAGCCATGCTCGCCGAGCGCCACCTTTGCGCCGGTAGCGACCAGGATGATGAGCAGCACGATGAGCACGACGACGCCGGCGGAGATCGTCTTGCCGAGCGATTGGAAGAACGCAGCCATTGTTTTCTCCTTTTGGATGAGCGTGCGAGCGAAAAAAGTCTAGCACCGTCGGCCCGGGACGGCCAAAAGCCCGCTCGCCGCGGGGGCCGGTCTCTGCGATAAATCAGGCGGGTTCCACCAGCGCGCCGCGCCAAATGCCCAGCGGCTTTAGTTATGCTCGCCGATCGTGCCGAAGCTCGCCGCCAATCTCTCGACCCTCTTTACCGAGGTTGATTTTCTCGCGCGCTTCGACACCGCCCGCGCCGCCGGGTTTCGCTACGTCGAATACCAGTTCCCGTACGCCTGGCCTGCGCAGGAAATCGAGCGCGCCGCGCGCGGCGCCGGTGTGCAGGTGGTGCTGCACAACCTGCCTGCCGGCGACATGGCGCGCGGCGAGCGCGGCATCGCCTGCCTGCCCGGGCGTGAGCGCGAGTTCCGCGACGGCGTCGAGCGCGCCATCGAATACGCCGCCGCCGTGGGCTGCGCGCGCGTCAACTGCATTGCCGGGCTCGCGCCGGCCGATCGCGAGCACTGCGGTAAGCTGGTCGCGAACCTGCGCCAGGCCGCGCGCCGCCTCGGCGAGGTCGGCATCGAGCTCGTCATCGAGCCCATCAACACGCGCAGCGTGCCCGGCTTCATCCTCACCCACAGCGCGCAGGCGATCGACGTGCTGAACGCCGTGGGCGAGGCTAATGCTCGCCTGCAATACGACGTCTTCCATATGCAGGTCATGGAGGGCGATCTCGCGCGCACCATCGAGCGCCTGCTCGGCCGCATCGGCCACATCCAGATCGCCGATGTGCCCTACCGGCACGAGCCGGGCACGGGCGAGATCAACTTCGCTTTTCTGCTGCCGCATCTCGACCGCCTCGGGTACTCGGGCTGGGTGGGATGCGAATACAATCCCCGCGGTGACACCGTTGCAGGCCTGACGTGGGCGAAGCCGTATCTCTCTCCCTGAGCCGCCGCCAGGAAGTGGCGCGCGCGCTGCGTGCCTTTCTTCCGGAGCGTGCGGTGCTTCTCGAAGAGGAAGACACGCGGCCGTACGAGTGCGACGGCCTCACCGCCTACCGGCAGTTGCCGATGGTGGTCGCGCTGCCCGAGACCGAAGAGCAGGTGCGCCGCATCCTGCAGCTTTGCGCTTCGCTGCAGGTTCCGGTCGTGCCACGGGGCGCAGGCACCGGTCTTTCCGGTGGCGCACTGCCGCTCGGCGACGGCGTGCTCCTTTCCATGGCGAAGTTCATGCGCGTGCTGCGCGTCGATGCGCGCGCGCGCATCGCGGTCGTGCAGCCGGGCGTGCGCAACGCCGTCATCTCGGAGGTGGCCGCGCCCTTCGGGCTTTACTACGCGCCGGATCCGTCGAGCCAGATCGCCTGCACCATCGGCGGCAATGTCGCCGAGAACTCGGGCGGCGTGCACTGCCTCAAGTACGGCCTTACGGTGCACAACGTGCTGCGGGTGCGCGGCTTCACCATCGACGGCGAGCCGCTCGAGCTCGGGGCCGAGGCGCCGGATGCACCCGGGCTCGATGTGCTCGCGCTTGCTGTCGGCTCCGAAGGCATGCTGTTCGTGGTCACCGAGGTCACGGTGAAGCTCTTGCCGAAGCCGCAATGCGCGCGCGTCATCATGGCGTCGTTCGACGATCTGGAGAAGGCGGGCGAGGCGGTGGCCGCGGTCATCGCCGCCGGCATCATCCCCGCCGGCCTCGAGATGATGGACCGGCCGGCCACGCACGCGGTGGAGCAGTTCGTCGGCGCAGGCTACGACCTCGATGCGGTAGCGATCCTGCTGTGTGAATCCGACGGCACGCCGGCAGAGGTCGAAGACGAAATCGCGCGCATGGAAGCGGTGCTCACCGCGGCTGGTGCGGTGCGCCTTGCGGTCTCGCGCAACGAGGCCGAGCGGCTGCGCTTCTGGTCGGGCCGCAAGGCCGCATTTCCGGCGATGGGCCGCATCTCGCCGGACTATTACTGCATGGACGGCACGATCCCGCGCAAGCGCCTGGGCGAAGTGCTGCACTTCATCGGCGAGCTGGAGAAGAAATACGGCCTGCGCTGCCCGAACGTGTTCCATGCCGGCGACGGCAACCTGCACCCGCTCATTCTGTTCGACGCCAGCAGCGCCGAAGAGCTGCAGCGTACGGAGCAGTTCGCTGCCGAGGTGCTGGAGAAGTGCGTCGCCGTCGGCGGCACGATTACCGGCGAGCACGGCGTGGGCGTGGAGAAGATCAACCAGATGTGCACGCAGTTCCGGCCGGACGAGCTCGAGCTTTTCCACGCCGTGAAGCGCGCCTTCGACCCGCGCGCACTGCTCAATCCCGGCAAGGCCGTGCCGACGCTCGCGCGCTGCGCCGAGTACGGCCGCATGCATGTCCACCGCGGCGCGCTGCCGCATCCGGAGCTCGCCCGCTTTTGACGCTCGCGGCATTGCAGGACCAAATCCGCGTTGCGGCGGAGCGCGCGGCGCCGCTGCAGGTGCGCGGCGGCGGCAGCAAGGACTTCTACGGCAACGAGCCACGCGGCGAGCTGCTCGACACGCGCAGCTACGCCGGCATCGTCGACTACGAGCCGAGCGAGTTGGTGCTGACCGCCCGTGGCGGCACTGCGCTCGCTGAAGTGGAAGCGATCGTTGGGGCGAAAGGCCAGTGCCTGCCGTTCGAGCCGCCGCATTTCGGCGCCGCGACGCTCGGCGGCTGCGTCGCCGCGGGGCTGTCCGGTCCACGGCGCGCCGCCGCCGGCGCCCTGCGCGACTTCGTGCTCGGCGTAAAGCTGATCGACGGCCGGGGCCGCGTGCTGGAGTTTGGCGGGCGCGTCATGAAGAACGTCGCCGGCTACGACGTCTCGCGCCTTGTCGCCGGCTCGCTCGGCACGCTCGGCGTGATCGCCGAAGCCTCGGTGAAGGTGCTGCCGCGGCCGCCGGCCGAGCGCACGCTGCGCTTCGACATGGACCAGACGGCGGCCCTCGATGCCATGAACGTCTGGGCGGGTGAGCCGCTGCCGATTTCCGCGACCGCCTGGCACGACGGCGCGCTCTACGTGCGGCTCGCGGGCTCCCCGGCCGCGGTGCAGGCGGCGACGCCGCGCCTCGGCGGCGCTGAGGTCGGCGATTCGATGGCCTTCTGGCGCGCGATTCGCGAGCAGACATACGCGTTCTTCGCGGGTGATCAGCCGCTCTGGCGCATCGCCGTGCCCTCGGCCGCGGCGCCGCTCGGCCTCGCCGGCAACCAGCTCCTGGAATGGAACGGCGCCCTGCGCTGGCTGCGCTCGCGAGCGTCTGCGGAGGAAGTCCGCGCGGCGGCGAAGCGCGCGGGCGGGCACGCGACGCTCTTTCGTGCGCGCGACAAGTCGGCCGGCGCGTTTACGCCGCTCGACCCGGTGCTGCTGCGCCTGCATCGGGCGCTGAAGAGCGCTTTCGATCCGGCAGGGATCCTGAATCCCGGCCGCATGTACGCGGAGTTCTAGGTGACGAGCTTCTTCTTCAGCTCCATGACCGCGGCGCGCGCTTGCGCGGCGAACGTACTCTGCGGAAAACGTGAGAGCAGCCGTGCGTAGAGCTGGATCGCGAGCGCCGGCTCTCCCGCTTCGCCCGCCTTGCCGGCCGCTTCGAGCAGCAGCCGCTCCTGTGACGCCACCAGTGGCGCTGCTGCCGCCGGGCGCGCTTGCGCCACGAATTGCGCAAAGCGCGCCTCCGACACGCGCTGGCGCTCCGCCCAGCGCTTGCGCCACTGCGAGACGGCGTACGCCACCACGCCAACGCTGACGAGGAAGATGAACCAGCCGAGTGCCTTCACGCGGAAAGTATAGCGACCGATGCAGACCGAGCTCGCCGAATTCATCCGCCACACGCCTGAGGGACGCGAGGCCGAATCCATCCTGCGCAAGTGCGTGCATTGCGGCTTCTGCACCGCCACCTGTCCCACTTACCAGGTGCTGGGCGATGACCTCGACAGCCCGCGCGGCCGCATCTACCTCATGAAGCGCGCGCTCGAAGGCGCAGCGGTGACCGAGAAGACGCGCCTGCACCTCGACCGTTGCCTCACGTGCCGCGCGTGCGAGACGACCTGTCCTTCCGGCGTGCGCTATGGGCGCCTCGTCGACATCGGGCGCGCGCTGGTCGAGTCGCAGACACGCCGCAACCGGCTCGAGCGTGCGCGGCGCGCGCTGCTCGCCTACGCGTTGCCGCGCACCCGGCTCTTTGGCAGCGCGCTCGGCCTCGGGCGGCTCGCGCGCCCGCTGTTGCCCCAGGGCTTGCGCAGCAAGGTGCCTGCAAAAGTGCGCGCTGCAGGCGCTTGGCCCGCGCCGCGCCACCGCCGCAAGATGCTCGCGCTCGCCGGTTGCGTGCAGCCGGCGCTCGCACCTTCGATCAATGCCGCCGCGGCGCGCGTGCTCGATCGCGCGGGCATTTCGCTCATCGAGCTGCCAGGCGCCGGCTGCTGCGGCGCGATCCGTTTCCATCTCAACTACCAGGCGAAGGGCCGCGACGACATGCGCGCGCTGGTCGACGCCTGGTGGCCAGCCGTCGAGCGCGGCGAGGTGGAGGCGATCATCATGACAGCAAGCGGCTGCGGCGTGACAGTGAAGGAGTATGGGCAGCTGCTCGCGCAGGATCCGGACTATGCGGCGAAGGCGCAGCGCATCTCCGCCATCACACGTGACCTGTGCGAGGTCATCACGCCGCAGATGGTCGAGCAGCACGCGCGCGGCAAGGTGGCGTTCCAGTCACCGTGCACGCTGCAGCACGGCCAGCAGCTGCGCGGCAGGGTCGAGGCGCTGCTGCGCGCCGCTGGCTACCAGCTCACGCCGGTGGACGACGCGCACCTCTGCTGCGGCTCCGCCGGCACCTATTCGCTCCTGCAGCCGGAGATAGCGCTGGAGCTGCGCAACCGCAAGCTCACCGCCCTCGGGGCCGGAGCTCCCGATGTCATTGCTACCGCCAACATCGGTTGCTGGACGCACCTGCAGGGCGCGAGCACGACGCCGGTGCGCCACTGGATCGAGCTGCTCGACGTAAAATGACGCCATGAGCGACGTGGTTCGCGTTGCCTGTCCGCACGACTGCCCGGATACGTGCGCCATGCTCGTCACGGTGGACGACGGCGTGGCGACCAGAATCCAGGGCGATCCCGAGTCGCCGTTTACCGAAGGCTCGATCTGCACCAAGGTCTCGCATTACCTCGAGCGCACCTATTCGCCCGACCGGCTGCAGTACCCGATGCGGCGCGTCGGCCGCAAGGGCGAAGGGACGTTCCGGCGCATCGCGTGGGACGAGGCGCTCGATGAAATCGCCGCGCGGCTGAAGCCGCTCGCTGCCGAGAATCCGGAAACCATCCTGCCCTGCAGCTACGCCGGCACCATGGGCATGGTGCAGTACAGCTCGATGGACCGGCGCTTCTTCCACAAGCTCGGCGCGTCGCTCCTCGACCGCACGCTCTGCTCTACCGCGGGCAAGTACGGTCTCAAGGCGACGCTCGGCGCTTCCGTCGGCATGGACCCCGAGCGCTTCGACGAGGCGAAGCTCATCGTGCTCTGGGGTGCGAACCCGATCGTGTCGAACCTGCACCTCTGGGGCCGTGTGCAGGCCGCGAAGCGCCGCGGCGCCAAGGTGATCGCAATCGATCCCTATCGCAGCCTGTCGGCGGAGAAATGCACGCAGCACATCGCGCTCCTGCCCGGCACCGATGGCGCGCTCGCGCTCGGCGTCATGCACGTGCTGATGCGCGAGGGACTCATCGACCGCGACTATGTCAGCCGCTACACGCTCGGCTACGACGCGCTGGAGAAGCGCGTGCTCGCCGAATACGCGCCCGAGCGGGTGGCAAAGCTGTGTGGGCTGCGCACCGACGAGGTGGTGCAGCTCGCGCGCGACTACGGAACCACCAGGCCGGCCGCGATTCGCCTGAACTACGGCATGCAGCGCCACGCGGGCGGCGGCATCGCCGCGCGCACCATTGCCTGCCTGCCGGCGCTCGTCGGCGCGTGGCGCGATGCGGCGGGCGGCATCGTCTTGTCCACGTCCGACTTCTACAAGTTCGATCATGCGGCGCTCGAGCGCCCCGATCTGCTCGCGGGCCGCCGGCCGCGCACCATCAACCAATCCAGGCTCGGCGACGCGCTCACGTCGGCACAACCGCCAGTGAAGGCGATCATCATCTATAACAACAACCCGGTGGCGGTTTGCCCGGAGTCGGACAAGGTGATCGCCGGGTTCTCGCGCGAGGATCTGTTCACCGTCGTCATTGACCACTTCCAGACGGACACCGCAGATTACGCGGATATCGTGCTGCCGGCGACGACACAGCTCGAGCACTACGACGTGCACAAGTCTTACGGGCACCTGTACATGCTCGCGAACAATCCGGCGATCGCACCGGTGGGCGAGGCGCTGCCGAACTCCGAGATTTTCCGGCGCCTGGCGGCGCGCCTGGGGTTCGACGAACCCTGCTTTCGCGACAGCGACGAAGACATCTGCCGCACGGCGCTCGCGGGCAAGGCCGACTGGGAAACGCTCAAGCGTGACGGCTGGCAGCGCCTCGCCCTGCCGGCGCGCTTTGCGCCGTTCGCGCAGGGCGGATTCCCGACGCCGAGCGGCAAAGTGGAGTTCCATAGCGAGTGGCTGGGGAAGCAGGGCGTCGATCCGCTGCCGTACTACAACCCGCCGGCGGAAGTCGCCGACGACGTGCTGGCCGAGCGCTATCCGCTCGCGTTCCTGTCACCGCCGGCACGCCACTTCCTGAACTCCAGCTTCGCCAACCTGCCGCGCTTTCGCGAGTTCGAGCGCGAGCCGCATCTCGACATGCATCCGCAGGACGCCGCCGCGCGCGGTATCCGCGACGGCGATCTGGTGCGCGTCTACAACGAGCGCGGCAGCTACACGCTGCGCGCGCGCATCAATGGCAAGCCGCGGCTCGGCGTCGTGGTAGCACCTTCGGTGTGGTGGAAGAAATATTCGCCCGACGGGCGCAACGCCAACAACGTGACGTCGCAGCGCACCGCCGATCTTGGCGGCGGCGCGACGTTCTACGACTGCCGGGTCGAAGTCGAGCGTGTCGAGCTCGCCGCAGCCTAGCGACTATCGCGCGCGATGAAGTGGCGCCGTTACGGCGCGCTCCTTCTCCTCGTCGCCGCCTGCACCGCCCAGGCCGACGAGCGCCTGCGCATCGGCTCCAAGCGCTTCACCGAGTCCTACATCCTCGGCGAGATCCTCGCGCGCGTCTCCGGTGGCGAGCACAAGCCCGGCCTCGGCAACACCGGCATCGTGCTCGCCGCGTTGAAGGCGGGCGCGATTGACCTCTATCCGGAATACACCGGCACCATCGCCGCCGAGATCGTCCGGCTGCCGGCCACGGCGACGCTCGAGCAACTGAACCGCGCGCTCGCCGCGGACGGCCTCGCCGCGGGCGTGCCGCTCGGCTTCAACGACACCTATGCAATCGGCATGCGCGAGGAGCGCGCGCAGCAGTTGGGCATTCGCCGCCTGAGTGATCTCGCAGGGCATGCGAAGCTGAAATTCGGCCTCTCGCAGGAGTTCCTTGGCCGCGCCGACGGCTGGGCGGGCTTGCAGCGCGCCTACCGCCTGCCGCAGGCGCCGATCGGTCTCGATCACGGCCTGGCGTACGAAGCGATCGCCGCGGGGCGCATCGATGTCATGGATGTGTACTCGACCGACGCCAAGATCGAGCGCTATCGCCTGCGCCTGCTCGAGGACGACCGGCATTTCTTCCCGCACTATGACGCGGTGCTGCTTTACCGCCGCGACGTCCCGCAGCGCTTTCCGCGGGAGTGGCGCGCGCTCGCAGCCCTGGAGGGTCGCATCGACGAGCGCCTGATGATCCGCATGAACGCCGCGGCCGAGCTCGAAGGCAGAAGCTTCGCGCAGGCGGCGGCGCTCTTCACCGGCGGCGCCGGCCCGGCCGGCGAAAGCCGGCGCGCGTTCCTCGCCACGCTTTTTGGTGCCGATTTCTGGCGCCTGACGCGCGAGCACCTCGTTTTGGTGGCCGCATCGCTCGCTGCCGCGATCGCCGCCGGCATCCCGCTTGGCCTCGCAGCGGCCAAGCTGCCGCGCGCCGCACAGGCGATCCTCGGCGTGGTCGGCGTGATCCAGACCATCCCATCGCTCGCGCTGTTCGCGTTTCTGATCGCGCTCGTGGGCACGATCGGCGCCGTGCCGGCGCTGATCGCGCTTTTCCTTTATGCGCTGCTGCCGATCGTGCGCAACACCCACACCGGGCTTGCCGGCATCGGCCGCGGCGTGCGCCAGGCCGCCATGGCGCTGGGCTTGCGTGCGCGCGAGCGCGTGTGGCTGATCGAGCTGCCGCTCGCCGCGCCCGCCATCCTGGCGGGCATCAAGACCTCCGCCGTGATCAATGTCGGCACCGCTACCATCGCCGCGTTCATCGGTGCCGGCGGCTACGGCGAGCGCATCGCATCCGGCCTCGCCCTCAACGACAACGTGACGCTGCTTGCCGGCGCGATCCCGGCTGCCGCGTTGGCGCTCATCGTGCAAGGTGCGTTCGAAATTGCGGAGCGGCGTTTCACGTCGATCGGCCGCGCTCGCGTATGATTGCGCCTCGCTTGCGTCCCCGGCGTCCAACAAGGCTCTCATGCCGCAGCTGATCGGCGTGCCGCGCGAGACCGCGCCTGGCGAAAAACGCGTTGCCACGGTGCCCGAGGTCGTCGAGCGGCTGGTGAAGCTCGGCTTCCGCGTCGCCGTGCAATCCGGCGCGGGCGACGCCGCCAACTTCGCCGACGACACCTATCGCGCCGCCGGTGCCGAGATCATCCCCGAGCCCGAACAGCTGTGGGTCACGGCGGACATCGTTTTCAAGGTGCGCCCGCCCGAGCCAGACGAGCTGGTGATGCTGAGCGAGGGCGCGACACTCGTGAGTTTCATCTGGCCGGCGCAGCACCGGCTCCTCATGGACGCGCTCGCGGCGAAGAAGGTTACGGTGCTGGCGATGGACAGCGTGCCGCGCATCTCGCGCGCACAGAAGCTCGACGCGCTTTCGTCGATGGCGAACATCGCCGGCTATCGAGCGGTGATCGAGGCCGCGCACCATTTCGGGCGCTTCTTCACCGGCCAGATCACCGCCGCCGGCAAGGTGCCGCCGGCCAGAGTATTCATCATCGGCGCCGGGGTCGCCGGCCTCGCCGCGATCGGCACCGCGGCCGGCCTGGGCGCAATCGTGCGTGCGAACGATACGCGCCCGGAAGTTGCAGATCAGGTCAAGTCGCTCGGCGCCGAGTTCGTCGGGGTCGACTACCAGGAGGAAGGCGCCGGCGTCGGCGGCTACGCCAAGGTGATGAGCGAAGGCTTCCAGCGCGCGCAGCGCGAGGTTTTTGCGCGCGAAGCCCGCGACGCGGACATCATCATCACGACCGCGCTCATTCCCGGGAAGCCGGCGCCGAAGCTCATCAGCGCCGACATGGTGCGCTCGATGAAGCCGGGGAGCGTGATCGTCGATCTCGCGGCGGAGCAGGGCGGCAACTGCGAGCTCACCGTGCCGAACGAGGTCGCCGTGCGCCACGGCGTCACCCTCATCGGCTACACCGACCTGCCGAGCCGGCTCGCCCGGCAGTCGAGCACGCTCTACGCGACCAACCTGCTGCGGCTCACCGAGGAGCTGTGCAAGCAGAAGGACGGGCGCATCAACGTCAACATGGACGACGAGGTGATCCGCGGCACGACCGTCATCAAGGACGGCACCGTGACCTGGCCGCCTCCGCCGCCCAAGCTCTCGGCCGCGCCGCCCGCATCTGCCAAGAGCGCCGCCGCGAAGCCTGCCGCCGCCCCGGCGCCGGCGAAGGCGCACGGACATGGCGCGGCGAGCGCACCCGCCTCGGCACGCTCGACCGCCATTGTGTTCCTGGTGGGGGCGATCCTCTTCTGGTTCATCGGCGCGTACGCGCCGCCGGCGTTTCTCGGTCACTTCACGGTTTTCGTGCTGGCGTGCTTCGTCGGCTACATGGTGATCTGGAACGTGACTCCGGCGCTGCACACGCCGCTCATGAGCGTAACCAACGCCATCAGCAGCATCATCACCATCGGTGCGCTGGTGCAGGTGGCGCCGTTCGAGCTCGACCCCGGTGGCCGTCCCACCGCCTGGATCATCGGCCTCGCCGTGGTCAGCATCGCGCTGGTGGCGATCAACATGTTCGGCGGCTTCGCCGTCACGCAGCGCATGCTGCAGATGTTCCGGAAGTAACAGCGCCCATGCCCGCGACGCTCCTCACCGTCTCGTATCTCGGCGCCACCATCCTCTTCATCCTCAGCCTGGGCGGCCTGTCGAATCCCGAGACCTCGCGCCGCGGCAACCTCTACGGCATGATCGGCATGACGATCGCCGTGCTCGCGACGGTACTCGGCCCGCACGTTTCCAAGCCGGCCTACCCCTGGATCGTGGGCGCGATGCTGGTGGGCGCGGCGGTCGGCCTGTATGCGGCGCGCGTCGTGAAGATGACGCAGATGCCGGAGCTGGTCGCGCTGATGCACAGCCTGGTCGGCCTCGCGGCGGTGCTGATCGGCTACGCGAACTACATCGACCCGGCGGCGACCGCGCATTTCGAGGGCGCGGAGAAGACCATCCATGAGCTCGAGATCTACATCGGCGTGCTGATCGGCGCCGTCACTTTCTCCGGCTCGCTCATCGCCTTCGGCAAGCTCTCGGCCAAGATCACCGGAAGACCGGTGCTCATCCCCGGGCGCCACTGGATCAACCTTGCGGGGCTGCTGGTGGTGATCTACTCCGGCGGCTGGTTCATCCACACGCAGTCGGTGGCCGAGGGCATGACGCCGCTCGTCACGATGACGGTGATCGCGCTGCTCTTCGGCGTGCACATGGTGATGGCGATCGGCGGCGCCGACATGCCGGTGGTGGTTTCGATGCTGAACAGCTATTCCGGATGGGCCGCCGCGGCGACCGGGTTCATGCTGAACAACGACCTGCTGATCGTCACCGGTGCGCTCGTCGGCTCGAGCGGCGCGATCCTCTCCTACATCATGTGCCGCGCGATGAACCGCAACTTCGTCAACGTGATCGCCGGCGGCTTCGGCACGGGTGGCGGCGCGCCGGCGGCGGCGGCCGGGGCGGCGCCGGCCGGCGAGGTGCATCCGATCAGCGCGCCGGAAACCGCCGAGCTCCTGCGCAATGCGAAGAACGTGATCATCGTGCCGGGCTACGGCATGGCGGTGGCGCAGGCGCAGCACACGGTGTACGAGATCACCAAGTGGCTGCGCGAAAAGAAGGTGAATGTGCGATTCGGCATCCATCCGGTGGCGGGCCGCATGCCCGGGCACATGAACGTGCTGCTCGCGGAAGCCAAGGTGCCCTACGACATCGTGCACGAGATGGACGAGATCAACGCCGACTTCCCGCACACCGACGTCGCCATGGTGATCGGCGCGAACGACATCGTGAACCCGGCGGCGCAGGAGGATCCGTCGAGCCCGATCGCCGGCATGCCGGTGCTCGAGGTGTGGAAGGCGAAGACGGCGGTAGTAATGAAACGCAGCATGGCCACCGGCTACGCCGGCGTCGACAATCCGCTCTTCTACAAGGACAACACGCGCATGCTGTTCGGCGACGCGAAGAAGATGCTCGACGAGGTGCTCGTCGCCCTGAAAGCGTGATCCGGGTCGGCGTCTCGCCGCGCTTGTTGCATCCGCAGGCGGGCGCGCGCGGCGTGTTCACCAAGATGCTGCACTACGTCGAGGACGGCATCGCGCAGTGGCTGCAGTCGCGCGACGCCCTGCTCTTCGTGCTGCCGCTCTCCCGGCGCGCCGCCGACTACGCGCGCTCGCTCGATGGCCTGGTGCTGCAGGGTGGCGCCGACATCAGCCCGCTCGCCTACGGCGAAGAGCCGCTGAAGCCGGAGTGGGCCGGCGATCCGGTGCGCGATCGTTATGAGGTCGAGCTCGTGCAGGCGTTCACCGCGGCAGGCAAGCCGGTGCTCGGCATCTGCCGCGGCGCGCAGCTCATCAACGTCGCGCTCGGCGGCTCGCTGCACCAGGACATCCCGGCGCACCGCAGCGACGATTACGACAGCCACGCGCACGAGGTGCACCTGGAGCCGGGATCCGGCCTGGCGCGCCTTTACGGCGAGACCGGGCCGCGACGCGTGGTCTCGATCCATCACCAGGCGATCAAGCGGCTGGCGAGCGGCTTGCAGGTTGAGGCGCGGGCCGAGGACGGCGTGATCGAGGCGGTGCGCGGCACCGGCGCAAGCTACCTCTGCGCGGTGCAATGGCATCCTGAGTTCCACGGCGGCCGCCACGGGTTCCTCGACGGCGGGCCGCTGCTCGACGAATTCCTGCAGGCGGCGCGCAAATGAAATCGGTCGTCATACGCCTCTTCGAGCGCGAGCGCGGACTGTTCGCCGCTGCGGTGGTCATCGCGGCGGCGTGCATCGCGCTCGGCGTGCCGGTCGATTTCGTGCTGTTCGGGCTGACGCTCGCCGGCGTGGCGCTTTTTCATCACCACACGCTGCAGGTGGCGCTCATCGGGCTCGCGGTCATCGTTCTCTACAAGCTCGGTTTTACCGGCTTCAAGACCGGTCCGGGTCTCGGCGGCCTTGCCCTGCACATGGCGCACGAATGGGTCATCCTGACCAATCTGCTCGGGCTGCTGCTCGGCTTCGCGCTGCTCTCCGACCACTTCGAGCGAAGCCATGTGCCCCTTGAGCTGCCCCGCCTGCTGCCCGATGACTGGAAGGGCGGCCTCGTCCTGCTCTTCATGATCTTCGTGCTGTCCTCGTTCCTCGACAACATCGCGGCGGCGCTCATCGGCGGCACCGTCGCGCGCGGTGTGTTCCGCGGGAAAGTGCACATCGGCTATCTCGCCGCGATCGTCGCCGCCTCCAATGCCGGCGGCTCGGGCAGCGTGGTGGGCGACACGACGACGACCATGATGTGGATCGACGGCGTCAATCCGCTCGATGTGCTCGAGGCGTTCATCGCCGCCGGCGCCGCCATGTTCATATTCGGCATCCCGGCGTCGTTCCAGCAGCAACGCTACTCGCCGATCATGAAGGACATACCGGCGGGCACGCACATCGACTGGGCGCGCCTCGCAATCGTATTCATCATTCTCGGCGCGGCGATCGCGGTGAACGTGACGATCAACGTCAGGTATCCCGAACAGTCGGACCGCTTTCCGTTCATCGCCGCCGGCGTCTGGGTCGCGCTTGGCTTGACGGCGCTGTGGCGCCGGCCGACCTGGTCGCTGCTGCCGGGAGCGCTGAAAGGCAGCATCTTCCTGCTCTCGCTCATCGTGTGCGCCTCGCTCATGCCGGTGGAGAAGCTGCCGGTGGCCTCCTGGCAGACGGCGCTCGGCCTGGGCTTCGTTTCCGCGGTGTTCGACAACATCCCGCTGACGGCGCTCGCGCTGCACCAGGGCGGCTACGACTGGGGCTATCTCGCCTACGGGGTGGGCTTCGGCGGCTCGATGATCTGGTTCGGCTCCTCCGCGGGGGTGGCGTTGTCCAACATGTACCCGCAGGCGAAATCAGTGGGGCTGTGGCTAAGGCACGGCTGGCACGTTGCGCTCGCGTACGTCATCGGCTTCTTCCTCATGTACGCGATCATTGGCTGGCATCCGAACCCGCCGCACAAGGCGACGCCGGCGGCGCAAACGCTCCCGCCGCATCATTCCGCATCGTGACATCGCCTTGCCGCTGTCGAAAACCCGAGTAGAATCCGCGCAATTCCGCATTCCAGTGCAGGTCGAGGGGGCCTGCGCGCAAATCCATAAAACACAGAGGAGGCAATTCATGAGCGATCAGCACACGCAAAGCACGTCCGCGCGCCGCAGGTTCCTGACCGGCGCTGCTGCCGCCGCGACAGGCGCAACGACCCTTGGCTTCCCGGCGATCGTCAGGGCACAAGGCCCGATCACGATGCGCTGGCAGTCCACCTGGCCGTCGAAGGACATCTTCCACGAGTACGCGCTCGATTACGCGAAGAAAGTGAACGACATGACCGGCGGCGACCTCAGGATCGAGGTGCTGCCCGCCGGCGCGGTAGTGCCGGCCTTCGGCCTGCTCGACGCCGTATCCAAGGGCACGCTGGACGGCGGCCACGGCGTGCTCGTCTACCACTACGGCAAGCAAAACGCGCTGGCGCTGTGGGGATCGAGCCCCGCCTTCGGCATGGATGCCAACATGCTGCTCTCCTGGCACAAGTACGGCGGCGGCAAGGAGTTGCTGCAGAAGCTCTATGCCTCGATCGGCGCCAACGTGGTGTCCTTCCCCTATGGCCCGATGTTCACCCAGCCGCTGGGCTGGTTCAAAAAGCCGATCACCAAGTGGGAGGACTTCAAGGGCATGAAGTACCGCACGGTGGGCATTTCGATCGATCTGTTCACCGGCATGGGCGCGGCGGTCAACGCGCTCCCCGGCGGCGAGATCGTGCCGGCGATCGACCGTGGGCTGCTGGACGCGGCCGAGTTCAACAACGCGACCTCCGACCGCATCCTCGGCTTCGCGGATGTGTCCAAGGTTTGCATGCTGCAGAGCTATCACCAGAATGCCGAGCAGCTCGAGATCACCTTTAACAAGAGCAAGTACGACGCGCTGCCGGAGAAGATGAGGGCGATCATCGCCAATGCCACCGAGGCCGCGTCGGCCGACATGTCCTGGAAGTCGATCAACCGCTACTCGCAGGACTACATCGAGCTGCAGACCAAGGACAAGGTGAAGTTCTACAAGACTCCGGCCTCGGTGCTGCAAAAGCAGCTCGAGGTATTCGACCAGGTGATGGCGAAGCGCACGGCCGACAATCCGATGTTCAAGGAGATCATCGAGTCGCAGCGCAAATACGCCGAGCGCACCGTGAAATGGGACCTCGACACAAACGTCAGGCGGGAAATGGCGTACAACTATTACTTCGGCAAGAAGCCAGCCGCGAAGAAGGCCTGAACCCTGTCTTAGATTCGCCGGCACCATCCGGGTCTCGCAACCCGGATGGTGTTTTGTTTTGTAGAAGGGATGTCGCTCGATGAGAGTGCAGAATCTCCTGCTCGCCGCCGATCACGTCAGCACCTGGACGGGCAAAGCCGTTGCGTGGCTGATTCTTGCGCTGATGTCCGCCGTCTGCATCGAGGTGTTCAAGCGCTACATCCTGAACGCGCCGACGGCGTGGATCTTTGACCTCGACAACATGCTCTACGGCACACTGTTCATGATGTGCGGCGCCTACACGCTGGCCCAGGACGCGCACGTCAGGGGCGACTTCCTGTACGGCTCGTTCAAGCCGCGCACGCAGGCCACGCTGGACCTGATTCTGTACATCCTGTTCTTCCTGCCCGGCGTCATCGCCCTGATCTACGCGGGCATCGATTACGCGGCCATTTCGTGGCGCATCAACGAACACTCGAACGTGACATCCGAAGGGCCGCCGGTTTATCCGTTCAAAACTGTGATCCCGATCGCAGGAGTCCTGGTGCTTATCCAGGGACTGGCCGAGATCGTCCGCTGTGTCGTGTGCCTGAAATCCGGACAGTGGCCCGATCGGCTGAAAGACGTCGAGGAGATCGACGTGATCGAGCAGCAGCTCGCTGGCAGCACGCTGGTGGACGAGGAATCGCGCAAGCGCGCGATCGAAAGCGCCCATGAGATCGACGAGGCCGCGCACCAGCGCATCGGCCCGAGGGGAGCCGAACGTGAGTGACGCGGGACTTGGGCTGACGATGCTCGCGCTCATCGTGATCGTGATCATGATGGGCTTCCCGACAGCATTCACGTTGATGGGCCTCGGCATGATGTTCGGCTTCATCGCCTTCTATAACCCGGCGAATTCCTGGACCGACAACCGGGTCTTCGACCTGATGGTCGAGCGCACCTACGGCGCGATGAACAACGACGTGCTGATCTCGATTCCGCTGTTCGTGCTGATGGGCTACGTGATGGAGCGCGGCGCGTTGGTGGACAAGATGTTCTACAGCATCCAGCTCGCCTTCCGGCGGGTACCCGCGTCGCTCGCGGTCGCCACGCTGATCGTGTGCACGTTCTGGGGAATCGCCAGCGGTCTGGTCGGTGCGGTGGTGGTGCTGATGGGCGTGATCGCGTTCAACCCGATGCTCAAGGCCGGCTACGACACGCGCCTCGCTTCGGGCGTGATCACGGCAGGGGGCACGCTGGGGATTCTCATTCCGCCCTCGGTGATGATCATCGTCTATGCCGCGGTCGCCGGACAGTCCGTTGTAAAGCTCTATGCATCGGCGATGTTTCCCGGATTCTTCCTGTCTTTCCTGTATCTCGTGTACATCGTCGGCTGGGCGGTGATCGAGCCCAAGATCGCGCCGCGCTTGCCCGAGTCCGAGCAGAAGATACCGGTGTCCGACTGGGTGCTGAAATTCCAGCAGGCGTATTCGCCGAATATGCTGGTCGGATTGCTTGCCGCGCTCGTGACGCCCGGCAAGGCGCTGGCCATCGAAAGCAACGGCCGCCGGTTAAGCTACGTCGCGGTATGGAGGAATTTTCTGGCCGCACTGTTTCCGCTGATGCTCGCGGCCGTGACGATCTGGGGTATCTGGTGGTATGTGGTGATCCATCCGCAGACCGATATCCGGCAGGAGGCAAGCGTTGCGCAGAAGCAGGCGGCCCCTGCCCCTTCCGCGGCGGCGCCCCAGGCGAGCGAGGATAAGCCGCAGGAGCTCGGGAACGCGGCGGAGGAATCCGCTTCCGGGACGGCGGCGGAACCCGAGGGCGTGGAGCAAGTCGGCACTCCGGACATGGTGACGCACGAAGCCGCGCCGGTGGAAGCAGGTCCCCCGGCCGCGTTTTACATCTATTTCTGGATTGTCGTTGCAGCCACCGCGCTGCTGCTTCTCTGGTATTACTGGAAGCTGGATGCCGAGGCGTTCGAGCTGCTCAAGCTCCTGATCTCTTCGGTGATGCCGCTCGGCATCCTGACCATCGTCGTGCTCGCGGTCATCCTGTTCGGTATCACCACCGCCACCGAATCTGCCGGGATCGGCGCTGCCGGCGCCTATCTGCTTGCGCTTCAGGGAGGTCAGTTCGACTGGGAACGCCTCAAGCAAACCGTATTTCTGACTGCCAAGACCACTGCAATGGTGTGCTGGCTGTTCATCGGCTCGGCGCTGTTCTCCGGAGTGTTCGCGATCCTGGGCGGTCAGCAGCTGGTCGAGACGTGGGTGCTGAGCCTCAACATGACGCCGGTACAGTTCCTGATCCTGTCGCAAGCGATCATCTTCCTCCTCGGCTGGCCGCTCGAGTGGACCGAGATCATCGTCATCTTCGTGCCGATCTTCCTGCCGTTGCTCAAGCACTTCGACATCGATCCGATCCTGTGGGGTACGCTCGTGTTCGTGAATCTGCAGGCGGCTTTCCTCTCGCCGCCGGTGGCGATGTCGGCGTTCTACCTGAAGGGCGTATCGCCCAGGCATGTGACGCTCAACCAGATCTTCGCCGGCATGATGCCCTACATGCTGATCGTGATCCTGTGCATGGTGATCATGTACCTGTGGCCCGGCATGACCTTGTGGCTGCCGAATTACCTGTACGGGGCAGGTTAGACCGACCCTATTTTTTGCAAATCTCCGCCAGCTGACCGAGCCACATGTCGCGTTTCGCGCGGCGAAACTGGAACCAAATTCGGTACCGGGGAAATTCGGGATCCGGCACGTTCACCGCGACCCAGTGGTGGGTGACCCCGAGCAGCGATTCGTGCACCGGTTCCAGCGAGAGGACCTGCTTAGGGGAGAGTACTTTTGCGTGAGGCCAATCGACCAGCACGAGCCTATCTTTCGCCTTTTCATAGCCCACGTAGGTGTCGCCCTTGCGATGGCTGAGGTCGGCCCTGAAGTCCGGCGGCAATAGCGCAGCCACCTTCTCCTGGGCCGTGTCACCCCTCATGAATAGCCGGTACGAGATCCATATGCCGATAGCGAATCCCGCGAAAACGAGGATTCCTATGATCGTGCCCATCGTGTCCCAGCGCCTCCTTCCCGTGCCTATGGTAGCAGTGCAACGACGAGCGCAATTGCCGGCGCGCATGCCTTATGCCCGATGAGCAGCCAGCGCAGCTGACCGCCAGCGAAGCGGCACGGCAGATCGGCAACGGCGCGCTCACCTCGGAAGCGCTGGTGCTCGCCTGCCTCGAGCGCATTCGCCAGGTCGAGCCCACCGTGCAGGCGTGGACCTTTCTCGACGAGCAGCATGCGCTCGCCCAGGCGCGCGCCGCGGACGAGCGCCGGCGCAGCGGCGAGCCGGTCGGCGCGCTCTGCGGCATCCCGGTGGGCGTCAAAGACATCATGGATACGGCCGACATGCCGACGGAGAACGGCACGGTGCTGCACAAGGGGCGCACGCCGCGCGCCGATGCGGCGGTGGTCGCGCGGCTGCGCGCCGCCGGCGCGGTGATCATGGGCAAGACCGTGACCACGGAGTGCGCGTATTTCAATCCGGGGAAGACCCGCAACCCGCACAATCCCGAGCACACGCCGGGCGGCTCCTCGAGCGGCTCGGCCGCCGCGGTGGCCGCGCACATGGTGCCGCTCGCGCTCGGCAGCCAAACCGCCGGCTCTGTCATCCGCCCGGCGTCATTCTGCGGCGTGTACGGCTTCAAGCCAACGCACGGCCTCATCCCGCGCACCGGGGTCCTGCCACTCTCTCGCACGCTCGATCACATCGGACTTTTCGCGCGCGGCATCGATGATCTGGCGCTGCTCGCCGAGGAGCTCGTCGGCTGGGACGAAGGCGACCCCGACACGCGGCCGCGCGCACGCGTGCCGTTCCGCGCGCTCGCGGCTGAAGAGCCGCCGATCGAGCCGATGTTCGCCTTCATCAAGACGCCGCACTGGGAGCGGGTCGATGCCGACGCGAAAGCGGCGTACGGCGAGCTCGTCGAGTCGCTCGGCGAGCAGGTCGAGGAGGTCGAGCTCTTTCCGTCGGCGCGCGCCGCGTGGGACTGGCAGCGCACCATTATGGAAGCCGAGATGGCCGCGAACCTCGAGCCGCTATGGCGCGCGGGAAAGGAGAGGCTCTCCGAGCGCCTGCGCGGCCTGATCGATCGCGGCTGCGAGACCCGTGCGATCGACTACCAGCGGGCGCTGCGCAGTCGGTCGCCGGTCGTGGAAGCGTTCGACGAGCTTTTCACCGAGCGCTACGACGCCATCCTGACGCCGCCGGCGCTCGGCACCGCGCCCAAGGGCCTCGGTGCGACAGGCGACCCGGTGTTCTGCGTGCTCTGGACGCTGCTCGGCATGCCTGCGGTGACGCTGCCGCTGATGCGCGGCGCGAACGGCCTGCCGCTCGGCGTACAGCTCGTAGGACGGCGCAATTTCGACGGCCGCCTGCTGCGCACCGCGCGCTGGCTGGAAAAGAAGCTGTCCTAGAAAAACTACCGACGATTGTCTTACGCCGCCGCGGCGAGTGTGCGCAGCGAATCGAGCTCGGCGCGCAGCCGCTCGAGCTCGCTGCGGTCTGAGAATGCGAGCACCCAGTGCGTGATGCGGCCGTCGTCCGTCCGGAGGGGCGTGAGGCTGAGGTCGACGTTGCGCACGGCTCCATCCTTGGACCAGGCCTTGAGCGGGCGGCGCGGGTTCGATTCCGCGAGCATGCGGTGCACGAGCGCCTCGTCGCCGCGCAGGATGAGCGCGCCGAGCGCGCGCCCGCGCGCTTCTTCGGCGCGGCAGCTGAAATAGGCCTCGAAGGCCGCGTTGACGTAGCTCACTGGACGCGCGGGCGCGGTGGCGTCGAGGATGGCGATCGGAAAGCCGCACGCGCCGAGCGCGGCGCGCGCCATCGCGGCGTCGCCCAGCAGCCGTGAGAGAGCCGGCGTGTCCTCCCGCCGGCGGGAATCAGCGAAGCTCATGGCGCGCTTTTGCCATGATTTCGGCAATGCAACAAGTGTCCGCGAACGGCGACAGCTAGGCGACGATTGCCTGGCGCGGCTCGGCGGAGAGCGAGTAGCAGTAGCGCCGCAGGCGCGCGAGATCCGCGGTCTCGATGAGCTCGCGCAGGAACCGCATGTTGCGCTCGATCTCGGCCTGGTAGAGGTTCGGCCCGTCGAAATGCGACTCGGCGTAGCGGTCGGCGGCATCGAGCTTCTTCGCGATGCGGGTGCGCGCGACGTACTCGTAGAACCCGGGCGTCTTGATGATGAGGTCGTCGGGCGAGCTGTAGCGCACGATCTCGCGGCCGTCGGCGAGCTGCTCGCGCGCGATCCTGCCCCACACGAACTCCTCGTACAGGAATTCGCGCACCTTCTCGAGATACATGCGGTCGGACATCTGTCCGATGAGGTCGGCGGTGCCGACCATGCAGCCGATCATGCGGTCGCGCGCGTCCTCGACGCGGATGTCCTCGAGGTCCATCTCGTAGCCCGTGAAGTGCACCAGGCGCGAGGCGAGCGGCGCCTCGGCGGCGAAGCCGACTTTCGGCAGGTAGCCGGTGATGAAGTCCGCGCTGCGGCTCACGTGCACCTTGGTAAAGAACGCGCCGTTCTCGATGTGCGATTCGGAGGTGCGCTTGAGGTAGCCCGAGTCGTGCAGGAGGGCAATCAGGATTCCCATGGTCGCGCGGCGCGGTCCCAGGCGGTCCAGCGGCGCGCAGCTGCGGTCGTGGCCGTCCACGAGGCGCGCCATGGCGAGCGTCATGTCCAGGGTGTGCCGCATGTCGTGATACAGGGTGTCGCAGCGCAGGTACCCGGGATAGCGTCCGGCGAACAGGGCGTGGAAGTCGTCGAAGGCGCGCTCGAGCGTCGTCAGATCGGCGCCCGGGTAGCGCGTGCCGAAAATGCGCAGCACCGCCTCGCGTACGATCGCCGGATTCTCGACGTTGACGCGATTGGTGACGTCGTTCTGGTTCAGCCGATCTTGCATGGCGCCGGTGGCGTGCCGTGCCCCGGACCCGCAAGCGGGCCTTGCACGAACCGCCTCCCTGCCCTCCCCGCGACGATTATTCCCCGCGACCCCGTCGGAGGCAAGGATAAAAGACTGTGGGAGACGGCCGATAAGCCGGGTTCTGTGCTTCCCGGCGGGCGTACCCGCCGGGACCGGCAGCCATTCCTCTGGGCGCGCGGTCGCCCGCGCGCTCTAGCCACCTACCCGCAAGCTCGGCCGAGCCGGCCTCAGCGCTTGCCTATTTGGTGTTGCTCCGGATGGAGGTTGCCGCGTTTCACCCCTCGGGTTGTTACACCCAAGGACTCGTCTCTGTGGCCCTGTTCGTCACGTCGCCGTGCCAGGGAATTACCCTGCATCCCGCTCTGCGGAGCCCGGACTTTCCTCTGTGGAGACCACAGCGGCTGCCAGGCCGACTCCCGCTTGCAATTTTACGCTTCGAGGCGGAGCCTATAAACCCAGGCTCGAGCCAGGAGGTGGACCATGAAGCGGCGGCTCTACTTTCTTCTTCCCGATGTGGACTGTGCGACGCGTACGACGGACGATCTGCTGCTCGCCCGCGTCGAGGACCGCCACATGCACTGCCTCGCCAGGCGCGGCACCGATCTCGGCGAGCTGCACGAGGCGAGCTATTTCATCAAGACCGACCTCATGCGCGGCGCGGCGCTCGGGCTTTTCCTCGGCGCGCTCGCCGGCGTGATCCTTGGCTACATGATCGTCAACCATCCGCCGGAGGGCACCCACCCGGGGCTTGCCGCAGCGGTGATCGCGCTCCTCGTCGGCGCCGTGCTCGGCGTATGGATGGGCAGCATGGCGGCCACCGCGGTGCCCAATTCGCGCCTCAAGCAGTTCGACGACGCCATCGCGCGCGGCAAGGTGCTGCTGATCGTCGACGTGCCCTACGGGAAGGTCGACCGCATCCGCGACATCGTGGCGGCGCGCCATCCGGAGGTCGTGGTTTCGGCCCAGGAAACCCGCTACCCGGCGTTCCCCTAAGCGGCTCCGCCGCGCTTCGTATCGCGGAAGTAGCGCTCGTCGTCGTAGAACTGCGGGCGGTGGTTGTCCGCCCAGCCCGGATAGCCGAACACCGGTAGCGGCGCGAGGTCGCGCGGGCTCGCGCCTTGGCCGCGGCTCGCGAGCCACGCGGCGGCCGCGCGATCGGCATCCTCGTCCGGTCGCGCGAAGAGCGCTTTGCAGGTGATGCCCGGCCAGGGCTTGAGCGCCTGCTCGAGCACCGCGTGCCCGAGCACCACGAAGCGCATCGAGCGCAGGACACGCTCGCGCTTGTCCCAGAAAAGCGCTTTCCACTGGAATTCGCGCACCAGGCGGTTGAGCTCATCCTCTGCGCAGAGCACGATGGCGCCGCCCTCGTCGAAGATGGTGAGCAGGTCGCGCAGCCGGCCGCGCTGCCCCGCTTCGCGCGGGATTTCCGCCGCATGCATGGCGTTGATGCGCGCCTTGGTGCGCGGAAAGGCGAGCCAGCAGAGCGCATTGAACCAGTCGTGGAGCTTGCCGGCACGGGTTTCGATCTCGCCCGTCTCGTGCACCCGGAGCTCGTAGGCGCGGCGCCGGCCGCCGGGCGTGACGAACCGTATCGGCTTGCCGCTCTCGGTACGCAGCTCGCGCGCCGCGGCCGCGCGGTTCAGCGCGGCGAGCGTGCGCTCGGTGCCGAGCCACGGCCGCACGGCATCGTAGATCGGGTGCGCTAAGCGAGCTTCCAGGGAACGGTATCGCCGGCGCGCAGCGGGACGAGCGGCTCGCCGCTGAAGTCGAGCGTTTCCGGCACGCGCCACTCATCGCGCACGAGGGTGACGCTGCCGCGGTTGTGCGGCAGGCCGTAGAAGTTCGCACCGTGCTCGGACGCGAACGCTTCCAGCCTGTCGAGGGCGCCCGCCTCCTCGAACGCGGTGGCGTAAAGCTCGAGCGCGGCGTGCGCCGTATAGATACCGGCGCAGCCGCACGCCGTTTCCTTGGCGCTGCGCGCATGCGGGGCGCTGTCGGTGCCGAGGAAGAACTTCGGATTGCCCGAGGTCGCGGCCTCGACCAGCGCTTCGCGGTGCTCCTCGCGCTTGAGCACCGGCAGGCAGTAGTGATGCGGCCGGATGCCGCCCTGAAAAAGCGCGTTGCGGTTCAGCAGCAGGTGATGCGCGGTGATGGTCGCAGCGACGTTGGCGCCCGTGACCTCCACATACTGCACCGCCTCGCGCGTGGTGATGTGCTCGAGCACGATCTTGAGGCTCGGGAAGCGCTCGACCAGCGGACCGAGCGTCTCCTCGATGAAGGTCTGCTCGCGCTCGAACACGTCGATCGCCGGGTCGGTGGACTCGCCGTGCACGAGCAGCGGCAGGCCCACTTCCGCCATCCGCTCGAGCGTATGGAAGCAGCGCGAGATGCGCGTGACGCCGGCATCGGAATGCGTGGTCGCCCCTGCCGGGTAGAGCTTGATGCCATGGATATGGCCGGACAGCTTGGCGCGCGCAATCTCTTCCGGGGGCGTGTCATCGGTCAGGTAGAGCGTCATCAGCGGCTCAAACCCGGCCCCGTCCGGCAGCTCGCCGAGGATCCGATCGCGGTAGTGCAATGCGAGCGCGGTGGTGGTCACCGGCGGCTTCAGGTTCGGCATGACGATCGCGCGCGCGAAGCGCCGCGCCGTGTCGGCAAGCACCGCCGCCATCGCGCGCCCGTCGCGCAGATGCACGTGGAAGTCGTCGGGGCGCCGGAGCGTGATGCGATCCATCGCGCCGGATTCTACTTGCCGCGCTGCAAGGCCTTGCGATAGAGCTCGGCCTTTGGCAGACCGGTGATGCGCGCGGCGAGCTTCGCCGCCTCGCTCGGCGCGAGCGCTTCCAGCAGCACGCCGAGCACCCGCTCGGCATCGAGCGCCGCGGCGGGACGCTCCTCGCCGGGGGCAAGCACCAGCACGAACTCGCCCTGCTCGCGCTCGCGACGCTCGCCCAGCCAGTCGAGCGCGGCGCCGAGCGGCAGGCGTGCGACCTCCTCGAACTTCTTCGTGAGCTCGCGCGCGATCACAAGCTCGCGCTCGGGGCCAAAGCGCACTGCCAGGTCGGTGAGCGTCTCGCGCACGCGATGGGGCGCTTCGTAGAGCACCACCGGCAAGGGCACGTCGAGCGTTTCCAGTGCCTTGCGCCGTGCGGCCGCCGCCGCGGGGAGGAAGCCGGCGAAGAGGAAGCGGCTGCCGGGAAAGCCGGCCGCCGAGAGCGCCGCCGCAGCGGCGCTCGGCCCCGGGACCGGCCGCACCGGGATGCCGGCACGGTGTGCTTCGGCGACGAGCCACGCCCCCGGGTCGGCGACCCCCGGGGTGCCGGCATCGCTGATCAGCGCCACGTTCTTTCCCTCGCGCAGCGCGGCGATCAGTTTCGGTGCCGCGGCGCGCTCGTTGTGCTCGTGCAGCGCCACCGTGCGCGCGTTGATGCCGTAGTGCGCGAGCAGCGTGCGGCTGGTGCGCGTGTCCTCGCAGGCGATGAAGTGCGCCGCGCGCAGCGTCTCGAGGGCGCGCGGGCTCGCGTCGGCGAGGTTGCCGATCGGCGTCGCCACCACGTAGAGCGTCCCGGTCAACCGGCGGCTCTCCCCATTCGTTAAGCGTGCCATGAACCAGGAAGGGGCGCGAGCCGAGGAGCTGTGCGCCGATCTCATGCGCGCTGCGGGCCTTAAGCTCATCGAGCGCAACTGGCGCTGCCGCCACGGCGAGATCGACCTCATCGCCGAGGAGCGCGGCACGCTGGTGTTCGCCGAGGTGCGCATGCGCTCGCCCGGCAACTTCGGCGGCGCGGCCGAAAGCGTGACGGCCGCAAAGCGCGCGCGCCTGATCGCGGCGGCGCGCCTCTACCTCATGCGGCACCCCGAGGCGTCGTGCCGCTTCGATGTGTTCCTGATCGACGGTCCGCCGCGCCACGTGCAGTGGATCAAGAACGCGTTCGGCGAG
>DASSLQ010000073.1:0-17254 GCA_035689325.1 Burkholderiales bacterium
GACGCGAAAGCGCGCGCCGGTGACCGAGCGGCCGGTGATGAAGGCGCCGGCGCGCGACGGACAGGTGCCGGCGATATCGATGAAAGCCGGCGCATGCGAGAGCGCGGTGATCACCGCCGCCTGCGCCGACACGTCGACGAGCTGCCCGCGGCCGCTCGAGCGCCGGTGGTACAGCGCTATTAGCGCGCCCACGGCCGCCTGCGAGCCGGCCCACGCGTACGCTTGCGGCGCGCTGATGCGCAGCGGCACGCCGCCCGGCTCGCCCGCGAGCGACATTGCACCCCCGGCGGCCATCAGCTCAAGATCGGTCGCGACCCAGCGCGCTTTGGGACCGGTAAGGCCGAAGGGCGTGATGCAGACGAGGACCAGCGTCCGATGCCTGGCGAGCAACCGACGGAACAGGTCGAACTGCGACGGCGTGGGCGTCGCGAGCAGGATGTCCGCGTGGGAGGCGAGCTGCGCCAGGCGAGCGGGCGCGTCGCGGAAGGTGGAATCGAAGTACGCGAGGCGCTTGTTGATGTTGAGCGCGCGCCAGTGCGGCGAGCTGAGGTCCGCCCCCGGTGCTTCGAGCTTGACTACGCGCGCGCCGAGATCGGCCAGCAGCCGCCCCGCGAGCCAGCCGAGACGATCGGTGGCGTCGACGACGCGGCAGCTCGAAAGCATGGCGCCTCTAGCGGCCGGTGCGCGCGAGCGAGAGCACCCAGCCGGCCATGCGCGCTTTCAGCTGCGCGATCTGCTTCTCGTTGAAGAACTCCTCCGGCTTCACGCGATCGACCGGGTACACCGGCCGATGGAAGTCCTGCTCGTAGCCGAAGGGCACCGTCGCATCGATGCCCATGCCGCCCTCGAACAGCGTGTTCGACGCGGTCCAGGCTTTCTCGCCGGCCGTCATGCGCTCGGCCGGCATGAACGTCTGTCCGCGGCCGCCCGGGATCGGATTCAGGATATCGGTCTTCGGGTTCACGCGCGTGGTGAGGCACCACATGATGTCGTCCATCGAGTAGATGTCGACGTCCTCGCTCACCGCGATGGCGAGGCGCATGCCCTGCGAGCAGGAGAGGATCGCGGAGAGGAAGTTGCGCTGCCAGCCCTCCTCGATCTTGTTGCGCTTCTTCACCTGGATGATGCAGCCGCCCCAGTCGGTCATGCAGTAGGGGATGTGCACGTCCTGGATGATGCCGGGCTGCAGACGATTGCAGAGCTCGAAGATCGCCGCCTCGCGCACCGTCGTGTCGATGTTGCTGTCATCCGCGGTGTGCACGCCCAGCGGGAAGATGATGGGGCGCGACTGCGGCTTGCGCATGGTGATCGCGCTGACATGGAACGTCGGCGCCTTGTACGCCTTGCCCATGTAGCCCGCCCACTCGGGATGGAAGAAGGTCTTGCCCTGCACGCCTTTTTCCTCGGCTTCGCGCGTCTCGTAGCGCTTGTCGCGCGGATGGATGTGCCCTTCGAGCACGTACTCGGAATCGGCGAGCGCGTATGCATCGACGGTGCGCGCTTTTGCCAGCCGGATCGGCGAGCCCTGCACGGCGCCGGCGATGCCGATCTCGTCGCAACCCTTCGGCAGGATGACGTAGTCGAATCCGGCGCCGGCGAGCAGCGTGCAGGCCGGCGGCACGCCGAAGCACATGGTGATCGGGATCGGCCGCTCGTCGTCGTAGTGCTGCGTGTAGACCTGCCACATGTGCGAGCCGGGCGAGATCTGGAACGTGCCGACGTTTCCCCAGCGGAAATTCATGCGGTTGTAGCCGAGGTCGGAGCCGCCATCGAAGTACTCGCCTGCCACACACCGTATTCCCGAGCCGACGGTGAGCTCGGGCTCGAGCGCGGTGTGGCGGATCGCGGTGATCCACTGGTTGACGTCGGGCGTGCCGCTGATCACGTGCTCCTGGCAGGGCGCGTCCTGCTGCTCGATGACGAGCGGCTTCAGCGGCCGCGTCAGCGCCTGCGCCAGCTTGCGCGTGCGCTCCTGCGGGCTCTGCCAGCCGAACATGCGGTCGACGACATCGATGTTGGAAAACAGGTTGGTGATGGCGCGTGCATGCGGCTTGCCCTTCACCTTGTTGAAGAGCAATGGCAGGCTGCCGTCGAAGTGCTTCTGCAGTCCGGTGATCTCGAGATCCGGGTCGACCTCGCGGTCGGTCTCGACGAGCAGGCCCTCTTTCCTGAGCCAGTCGATGGTCGAGCGCAGGCTCGTGATGTCGGGCTTCACGGCATGGGGCTGGGCAGGCTTCATTGAGCTCTCCGTAGCGCAGATCGGTTGGTGTGCATCACGCCGTCCCAGCGGCGCGCGAAGGCGGCGTCGATGCCGAACTGGTCAAGCACGCGCGCGACGGTGTGGTTGACGATGTCGTCGAGCGTGGCGGGTTCGTTGTAGAAGGCGGGCATCGGCGGCAGGATGGTCACGCCGAGGCGGGCGAGCTTCAGCAGGTTTTCGAGGTGGATCTCGGAAAGCGGCGTCTCGCGCGGCACGAGCACCAGGCGCCTGCGCTCCTTGAGGATCACGTCTGCCGCACGGTGCACCAGGTTGTCGCCGTTGCCGTGCGCGATCGCCGCGGCGGTGCGCATCGAGCAGGGCGCGACGACCATGCCGTCGGTGCGAAACGAGCCGGAGGAGATCGTCGCCGCCATGTTGCCGAGGCCGTGTACCACCGTGGCGCGCTCCTGCAGCTCGGCGAGCGTCATGCCGGTTTCGTGCTCGACGGTGCGCGCGCCCCAGTTCGAGAGCACGAGATGCGTCTCGACGCCCGCCGCCTTCAGCGCGTCGAGCAGGCGCACGCCGTAGATCGCGCCGGTGGCGCCGGTGATGCCGACGATGAGGCGCTTTACCATACGCGTCTATGCGCGCGAAGGCGCTTGCCTATCTGGCCGCCCACAACGTCATGGCGCTCGCGACGTCGGGCCCTGATGGGCCGTGGAGCGCGGCGGTCTTCTATGCGAGCGAGGAGTTCACGCTCTATTTCGTCTCGTCGCCCAATTCGCGCCATGCGCGCGACCTCGCGCGCGACGCGCGCGTTGCGGCGACGATCCACGAGGACTATGGCGACTGGCGCGCGATCCAGGGCATCCAGCTCGCCGGACGCGTCGAACGCCTCGAAGGCGAGAGCCGCGAGGCGGCGCTTGCCTGCTATCGCCGCAAGTTCCCGTTCTTGAACAGCGTGAGCGGCCCGGTGCTGGCCGCGCTCGGCAGAGCGGCGTGCTACCGGCTCGCGCCGAGCGAGCTTCACTTCATCGACAACGCCACCGGCTTTGGCGCGCGCACGCCGATTCATTTGAGCAGGTAACCGAACTTCTCGCGCGCGAGCCGCGCCTTTTCGGGGCTCGGCACGTTCACTTTCGGGAACGCGTCGCGCCAGGGGAACGGGCGGCAGGCATCGATGATGGCGCGCGAGTTGGTGTTGTTGCCCTTCGCCTTCTCTTCGGGCGGGATGCGCGGGTCGAGCGGCGTGCTCCAGGCGCCGTGGATGATGTCGATCGAGCTCGCCGGATCGGAGCGCGTGAGCATCGCCCAGGTCAGGTCCTCGAGATCCGAGACGTCGACGTCATCGTCTACGACGATCACGTACTTGCCGGCGTAGGCGCCGGCGTGGCACATCGCCGCGACGTGCCCGGCCTGTTTCGAATGGCCGGCGTAGCGCTGCTTGATGGACACGCCCAACAGCAGGCGCGAGCCGCCCACTTCATGCGCCCAGACAGCCGTGACGTCCGGCACTCCGGCGCGCTGGATGTATTGGCGAATGAGCGCCGAGCGCGTCACCGCGCGGTAACGCGCCTGCTCTTCGGGCGGCCGCTGCGGCGGACAGCCCAGCAGAATGGGGTTGTTGCGGTGATAGATCGCCTTGATGTCGAACACCGGCTCCTCGCGCACGTCGCTACCGTAGTAGCCTGTCCATTCGCCGAACGGGCCTTCGAGGCGGCGGTTGCCGGGCTGCACGTAGCCTTCGAGCACGATCTCGGCATTCGCGGGGAACGGCAGGCCGGTAAGTTTTCCGCGCACCATCTTGAGCGGCTTGCCGCGGATGCCGCCCGCGATGTCGAACTCGCACACGCCGTAGGGCATCTCGCTGCATGCCATGAGGAAGGTGAGCGGATCACCGCCGGCGACGATGCACACCGGCATCGGCTGCTTCTTCGCCTGGTACTTGTCGCGGTGGATGCGCCCGTGCTTGCCGGGCGACATGTAGAAGCCGAGCGTTTTGCCGTCGTGCATCATCACGCGATAGGTGCCGACGTTGATCCAGCCGTCTTCCGGGTCGATGGTGACGTTGTAGCTGCCCGTGCCGATGTAGCGCCCGCCGTCGCCCTCGTGCCAGACCGGAACCGGGAAGCGCGTCGCGTCGACCGCATCGCCCGTCAGCACGTTCTCGAAGATCGGGCCGTCGTCGACGAAGACGTAGGGGACGGTCTTCAGCTCGCGCAGGTAGATATCCAGGAAAGCTTGCGACAGCTCGAGCTTGCTCCATTCGAGCGGGAAGCCGAGCGTCATGTTCTTGCGCTTGCCGCCGAAAAAGTTCGTGAGGACGCGGTGGCCCTTGGGGAAGCCGGGAATCTCGTCGAATACCACGACGGGCGCGGCGTCGGAGTGCTGCACCAGCTCCGCGGCCATGCCGATGTCCTCCTGCCACGAGGCGCCCCTGACGTGGCGCACCTCGCCCAGCTTCTCAGCCTGGGCGAGCCATTCGCGCAGGTCTTCGTACTGGAAGCCGGGGCCGCTTGCCTTTTCCTTGCGCGCGAGTTCCGCTGCCACCTTGGCGAGCGGGGGATTCACCACTTCGCTCATGCGAGTCCTCCTGTTCGGCGGGAGCATGAGCGAACCGCGGCGGCGGCGCTTGATCTCCATCAAGCGGCGTGCGCCGGGGTCGCGATGCTGCGCTGTTTTGTTCTTGTATGCGGGACGATGTCCCGCATAGCGGTCAGGCGCGCAGCTTGGCCGTGGCGCGCATCACTCGTTCTTCGCGCCCGAGGCGCGCACGATCGGGCCCCAGCGCCGCAGCTCGTCGGCGACGAACGCGGTGAACTCCTTCGCATCGAGCCGGTTCGGCAACATGCCGTCGTGGCGCAGCCGCGCGCGCACCTCCGAGAGCTCGAGGGCGCGACGCACCTCGGCGTTGAGCCGGTTCACGATGTCGGCCGGCATGCCGGCGGGACCGGACAGAGAGAACCACACGGTGCCGATAATGTTCGGGTAGCCCTGCTCGGCAAAGGTCGGGATGTCGGGATAGTCGGGCAGGCGCTCGGCGGAGCTGAGCGCGAGCGCACGCGCGCGCCCGCCCTTGATCTGGCCCGAGGCAGTGGTCAGTGTCGTCGATACGGAATTGATCTGCCCGCCCATCAGATCCGTGACGGCGGCCGCCGCTCCCTTGTACGGCACGTGCACGAGGTCGATGCCCGCCTCGCGCTTGAAGAGCTCGGCAACGAGCTGGCCCTGCGTGCCCGCTCCCGGCGAGCCGTAGGTGAGCTTGCCCGGCTGCTTCTTCGCGAGCGCGACGAATTCCTTCAGGTTGTTCGCCGGCAAAGACGGGTTCACGGCGAAGACGGCCGGCGGGCCGCCGAGCAGCGCGATGTGCGTGAAGTCCTTCAGCGGATCGTAGGGCGTGCCGCCGGGAAGATGCGGCGCGATCACGTGCGAGGCGATGCCCGAGATGACGAGCGTGTAGCCGTCGGGCGGGCTTTTCGCGACAAACTCCGAGCCGACCACGCCGCCCGCCCCGGCGCGGTTCTCGACCACGAAGCTCTCCTTGAGCTGGTCGGAGAGGCTCTTGGCGATGAGACGCCCCAGCGTATCGGCGGTACCGCCGGGGGCGAAGGGCGCGACGATCTTCACCGGACGCGCGGGCCACTCTTGTGCCTGCAGGGTAAGGCTCACCGCGGCCGCGGCGAGCGCGAGGAGGAATCGGCGCATGTGCCGATTCTATAATCGTCGCGATGAACGAATGCATCGACATCCACACGCACATCGTCCCGGAGAGGTTTCCGCCCTACGCCGGCAAGGGCCGCGACGTGCCGTGGCCCTCGATGGCCGAGGCGCATGCCTGCCACAAGCACGTGATGATCTCCGGCAAGGTCTACCGCACGGTGTCGGACGGCTGCTGGAGCGTGCCGCGGCGCATCGCCGACATGGGCGAGATGCGCGTCACGCGCCAGGCGATCTCACCGATGCCGGAGCTGCTTTCGTATTGGCTCCCGCTCGACGACGCAGCGACCCTCATTCGCCATCTCAACGACGTGATCGCGTCGATGGTCGCGGAAGCACCGCAACGGTTCACCGGGCTCGGCGCCGTGCCGCTGCAGGATGTCGACGCGGCGATCCGCGAGCTCGAGTACTGCCGGAGCCTCGGCTTCGCCGGCGTCGAGATCGCGAGCCATGTGAATGGAGTTTCCATTGGAGAGAAGCGCTACCAGCCGTTCTTCGCCGCCGCCGAGCAGATGGGCGCGGCGATCTTCGTGCACGCGCTGCGCCCCGCGGGCCAGGACCGCATCGTCGGCCCGTTCTCGGAGCAGGCGGTGTGCTTCCCGGGCGACATCGGCCTCGCGTGCGCGTCGATGATCACCGGCGGCATCGGCGCGCGCCACCCGCGCCTGCGCATCGCGTTCAGCCACGGCGGCGGCGTGATGTCGATCCTGCTCGCTCGGCTGGTGCACGCCTGGAACGTGCTACCAAAGGCAAAGGAGGCGCTGCCGGAGTCCCCAGCCATCACCGCGCGGCGGTTCTATTACGACGAGCTGGTGTTCGATCCGCTGGCGGTGCGCCACGTGATCGCGACGTTCGGCGCGTCGCAGATCATGGTCGGCAGCGACTATCCGTTCGCGCTCGGCGATCCACAGCCGGCGAGGACGCTGGAAGCGGTCGAGCTGGACGCGGCGACGCTCGCCGCGATCAGCTCAGGGAACGCGAAGCGCTTTCTCGCGCTGTAACGATTGCCGGCAGCACCGCGCTGATCGAGCCGCCGAGCACCGCGTCCGCCATGTCGTCGTAAGGCGTGGGCTCGGCGTTGATGATCACGGTCTTCGCGCCCGCCGAGCGCGCGATGTCGAAGGCTCCGGCGACCGGATAGACCTGCAGGCTCGTGCCCACCGCGAGGAACAGATCCGCCTTCGCCGCCGCGTGCATCGCGCGGTCGATCACCTCGGGCACGAGCTGCTGGCCGAAGGAGATGGTGTCGCTCTTCAGGATGCCGCCGCAATCGCGGCAGTGCGGATCGTCTTCTCCCGCGCGCACGCGCTCGAGCACGATCTCCATCGGCCCGCGCGTGCCGCAGCCCCAGCACATGAAGCGGCGCATGCTGCCGTGCACCTCGATGACGAGCTGCGGTGTATTGCCGGCGAGCTGGTGCAGCTCATCGATGTTCTGCGTGATCAGCGCATGGAGCTTGCGCTGGCGCTCGAGCTCCGCCAGCGCGAGATGGCCCGCATTGGGCTTCGCCTGCCACGCAGGATGATTGAGCCGACTCTGCCACGACGCTCTGCGCACCTCGGGATCGGCGAGGTAGTAATGGATGTTCGAGAGCTTCTCGGCGAGCGGATTCTTCGTCCACACTCCCTGCGGGCCGCGGAAGTCGGGGATGCCCGAGTCGGTGGAGATGCCCGCGCCCGTGAGCACCACGACGCGCCGCGCCTCGGTAACCCACCGCTGGACTTCGGCGGTCAAGGCTAGGGCATCTGGATCTTGCCGCCGCCGCCGGCGCCGCCGCCGAGCGGCGGCAGCGGTCCCTGCGGCACGACGATCTGCGACGCCGCCTGGCGGCGCAGCTCCTGCAGCTCCTTCACCGTGCGCTCGATCGCCTCGCGCGCGAGTTGGCCGAACTTGTCCGCCGCTTCCTCGAGCGTCACCGCGGGAATTTCGAAGCCGATCGGCAGCGCCCCGGCGGGCGTCAGCACCTGCGTCTCGCCCTGGTAGATCACTGCGCGCGCGCTGTCGCGCTCGCCGCCCTTCTTCACGGGTGTAAGGCGCCGGATAGTGCCGACGCGCCGGTCGGTAAAGATCTCTTCGAGGTAAAGCGCGTTCGGATCAACCTTGATCTCGTTCGTGGTCTCGGATTTGGTCGCCATGTCAGTAGGGGTACGGCTCTACGAGTTGCCAATCGCTGGGGCAACTCGGCACATAGGGGTAGTAAGCGGCCAGCGGCGCGCAGTAGTACCAGTAAGCGGTCGGCGCGGCCATTTCGGGTGCTGCTGCGACCGGTGGGTAGTAGTAGCCCGGCCAATAGCCCGGCCAGTAATAGTAGGGATACGGCCCGACGAAAAAAGTGCCGCCGATGAAGACGCGCGTCCCACCGCCGTGAAAGTGCGGCGGCACCCCGAAATGCGGCGGCGGCCCGGCGTGCGCCGGGGCCGCGGCGCGGCCCCCACTGGAGCCGTGGCCGCCGGCCGCGCCAGCCGCGTGCGCGGTCGCGAGCGCCACGACGGCGCAACTGGCGATGGCGAGCCACCTCATGGGCCAAGGATAGCACCGGCTGCCCTGCAGGTATCATCGCGCGCCATGACGTGGTCCATCATCGCGCGCGATGCGGCGAGCGGCGCGTTCGGCGTCGCCATCGCGACGCGCTTTTTCGCCGCCGGCGCGCTGTGCCCGCGCGCGCAAAGCGGCGTGGGCGCGCTCTCGACGCAGGCGCTTGTCAATCCGTACTACGCGAGCCAGGCGCTCGCGCTCTTGCGCGCGGGCGTTGCGGCGCCCGAGGTGGTCAAGCGCCTGATCGCCCCGGACGAAGGACGCGAGCAGCGGCAGTTGCACGTCATCGATGTGCAAGGCCGCATCGGCCAGCACACCGGAGCCGCTTGCGTCGAGTGGTGCGGCGCGCTCGCCGGCGACGGTTATTCCGTCGCCGGCAACATGCTGGCAAACGAGCGCGTGATCCACGACACCGCACGCGCGTATGAGGCTTCGCGTCGTCCATTCGCGGAAAGGCTGATCGCGGCGCTCGAGGCAGGCGAAGCCGCTGGCGGCGACAAGCGCGGCAAGCAGTCCGCCGCCCTCGTCATCCACGCGGGCGAAGACTATGCGGCGCTCGACCTGCGGGTCGATGACCACCCGGAGCCGCTTGCCGAGCTAAGGCGCCTGTACGACAAGGCACACGAGCGCTTCATCCCCTACATGCGCTGCGCGCCGAGCAAGGCACGGCCCTGGGGCGTGCTCGATCGCGCGCGCATCGAGGAAGAGATTGCCCGGTACAAACGCCCTGCTTGACGTCCGCGGATTGCGCACCGTGTTCGGCACGGAGCAGGGCGAGGTGCGCGCGGTCGACGGCGTCGACTTCAGCCTCGGGCGCGGCCGCACGCTCGGCATCGTCGGCGAATCGGGCTGCGGCAAAAGCGTCACCGCGCTTTCGATCATGCGGCTCGTGCCGCAGCCGCCGGGGCACATCGTCGGCGGTGAAGTCCTGTTCGACGGCGAGGACCTGCTCAAGCTCCCCGAGAGCCGCGTGCGCAGCCTGCGCGGCGACAAGCTGTCGATGATCTTCCAGGAGCCGATGACCTCGCTCAATCCGGCATTCGCGGTGGGCGAGCAGATCGCGGAAGCGCTGCTCCGCCACCGCGACGTAGCCAAACAGGAGGCGCGCGCGCAGGCGATCGAGATGCTGCACCGCGTGCGCATCCCTTCGCCCGAGCAACGCGCCGACGACTATCCGCACCAGCTCTCGGGCGGCATGCGTCAGCGCGTGATGATCGCGATGGCGCTCGCGTGCAATCCGAAGCTGCTGATCGCCGACGAGCCGACCACCGCGCTCGACGTCACCATCCAGGCGCAGATCCTGGAATTGATGCGCGCGCTGCGCGAGGAGCTCGGCACCGCGATCATCCTCATCACGCACGACCTCGGCGTGATCGCCGAGCTCGCGGACGACGTCATCGTGATGTACGCGGGCCAGGTGATCGAGCGCTGCAGCGTAGAGCGCCTATTCGCCGAGCCGCAGCATCCGTACACCATCGGCCTGCTGGGCTCGATCCCGCGACTGCATCTCGAGCAGGAGCGTCTCGCCGCCATCCAGGGCTTCGTGCCGAACGCGGCGGCGCTGCCCTCCGGCTGCCGCTTCCATCCACGCTGCCCGTTCGCCGTCGACAAATGCCGCCACGAGGCGCCGCCGTTGATGGAGATCACGCCGCAGCACGAGGCGGCCTGCTGGCTCGCGCCGCTATGAGCCAACCCCTGCTCCGCGCCCGGCGGCTGGTCAAGCATTTTCCGGTGCGCAGCGGCCTCTTTGGTCGTACACGCGGCGCGGTGCAGGCGGTGGACGACATCAGCTTCGACCTTCATCCCGGCGAGACGCTGGCGCTCGTCGGCGAGTCGGGCTGCGGCAAGTCGACCGCCGGCAAGCTGCTCCTGCGTCTCATCGAGCCCACCGCGGGCAAAGTCTGGTACGACGGGCGCGATATTTTTTCGCTGCCGGAGCGCGAGGTGCGCTCGCTCAGGAGCGAAATCCAGATCATCTTCCAGGACCCGTACGGCTCGCTCAATCCGCGCATGACCGTCGGCGCCATGCTCGCGGAGGCGCTGCACCTGCACGGCCTGCACGCCGGTCGCGAACGCGAGCGCGTGATCGAGCTGCTCGGGCTCGTCGGCCTCGCGCCCGAGCACGCCGCGCGCTATCCGCACGAATTCTCCGGCGGCCAGCGCCAGCGCATCGGCATCGCGCGCGCGCTCGCGGTCGAGCCTCGCCTCATCGTCTGCGACGAGCCGGTCTCGGCGCTCGACGTCTCAGTCCAGGCGCAGGTGATCAACCTGCTGCAGGACCTGCAGCGCCAGTTCGGCCTCGCGTATGTCTTCATCGCGCACGACCTCGCTGTCGTGAAGCACATCGCGACGCGTGTCGCGGTCATGTACCTCGGCAAGATCGTGGAGATGGCCGACAAGCGCGCGCTGTTCGCCCAGCCGCGCCATCCCTACACTCGTGCGCTCCTCTCCGCGATCCCGGTGCCAGACCCTGCGGTTGTCAGAAAGAAAATCATTCTTGAGGGCGATGTGCCGAGCCCGCTCAACCCGCCCTCGGGCTGCCGTTTCCGCACGCGCTGTCCCTGGGCGCAGGACCGCTGCGCGCGGGAGGAGCCGAAGCTCGGCGGCGGCGTTGCCTGCCATTACTGGCGCGAGCTCGAGCCCTACAGCGCGAGTTCGCAATCAGGCACCGTCAATGAGAGACTGGCGCGCCTGCAGGCGGCGTTCCAAACCGGAGGAGGACAAGCATGAGATGGCTCGCGCTTAGCTTTGCACTCATCACTTCATTGGCGGGGGCGCAAACCTTGCGCATCGGCCTCGCCGAGGATCCGGACATCCTCGACCCGACGCTCGCGCGCACGTTCGTCGGGCGCATCGTGTTCGCCGGGTTGTGCGACAAGCTGCTCGATCTCGACGAGAAGCTGAACATCGTGCCGCAGCTCGCCACCTCCTACCAATGGTCGGGCGACAACAAGGCGCTGACGCTGAAGCTGCGCGGCGGCGTCACCTTCCACGACGGCGAGAAGCTAGACGCCGCCGCGGTGAAGTACAACCTCGAGCGCCACAAGAACATGCAGGGCTCGAACCGGCGCGGCGAGCTCGCCCCGGTGACGAGCGTCGACGTGGTCGATCCATCTACCGTGCGCATCAACCTCTCCGCGCCCTTCGCGCCGCTCCTTGCGGTACTCACCGACCGCGCCGGCATGATGGTGTCGCCGAAGGCGGCGCGGGCGGCGGGCGAGAAGTTCGGCGCGCACCCGGTCTGCTCCGGCCCGTTCCGCTTCGGCGAGCGCGTGGCACAGGACCGCATCACGCTCGAGCGCTACGACAATTACTGGAACAAGGCTGCGATCCATTTCCAGCGCATCGTCTACCTGCCGATCGTCGACTCGACGGTGCGGCTTGCCAACCTGCGCTCGGGCCAGCTCGACTTCATCGAGCGCCTCGCGCCCTCGGACGTGCCCGCGCTCAAAAGCGACAGCCGCTTCAAGATCGATCGCATCGTCGAGATCGGCTACCAGGGCATCACCATCAACACCGGCAAGAGCGAGCTCGCCCAGAAGAATCCGCTCGGGCGCGACGGACGTGTACGCGAGGCGTTCGAGCTCTCGCTCGACCGCGACGCGATCGTGAAGGTGGCGATGGAAGGCGAAGCGCAGGCCGGCAACCAGTGGGTCGCGCCGAGCAACCGCTACTACGGCAAGAGCGCGCCGATCCCGAAACGCAATGTCGAGCGCGCCAGGCAACTGCTAAAGGAAGCCGGCGTCACCAATCCCAGCTTCACGCTGATGACGCCCACCACCTCCGACGCGCAGCGCGTAGCGCAGGTCGTGCAGGCGATGGCGAAGGAAGCGGGCTTCGATGTCAAGATCCAGTCGACCGAGTTCGCCACTTCGCTCAATCTCGCCGACAAGGGTCAGTTCGAGGCCTATGTGCTCGCGTGGAGCGGCCGCGCCGATCCGGACGGCAACCTGCAGACGTTCATCGCCTGCAAGGGCCCGCTCAACACCTCGGGCTATTGCAAGCCGGAGGTCGACGAGGCGATCGAGAAGGCGCGCACCACGCTCGATCCTGCGGAGCGCGCGAAGCTCTACGACACCATCGCCATCCACGTCACGCGCGACCGGCCGATCATCTATCTCTACCACCGCAACTGGCTGTGGGCGCACAGCGCCAAGCTCACCGGCCTGCGCACGGTGCCCGACGGCATGGTGCGCGTGCAGGGACTTAGGATCAACTAAATGACGTCCCCGCGAAGGCGGGGACCCAGTTTCTTCAAGACAAATGGGGTTCCCGCTTCGCGGGAACGACGACCTAAGGAATGCTGAACTACTTCCTGCACCGGCTGGCGTTGATCGTCCCAACGCTGTTTTTTGTTTCCATCCTGATCTTCGGGCTGCAGCAGCTCCTTCCCGGCGACCCGGCGATCGCGCTCGCCGGCGAGGATCGCGACCCGAACGTCGTCGCCTTCCTGCGCGCGAAGTTCCATCTGGATGAGCCGCTGCCGATGCGCTACTGGTACTGGCTCTCGGGCGTGCTGCACGGCGATCTCGGCGACTCGGTGCGCATCCAGAAGCCGGTGACCGAGCTGATCCTCGAGAAGCTGCCGGTAACGATCCAGCTCGCGGCGATGGCGATCGTGATTGCGCTCGTCATCGGCCTCACGGCCGGCGTCGTCTCCGCGGTGAAGAAGGACACCTGGTGGGACTACGCCGCCAACGTCTTCGCGCTGTGGGGCCTCTCCACGCCGAATTTCTGGCTCGGCATCCTGCTCATCCTGCTCTTCGCCGTGCAGCTCGGCTGGCTGCCCGCGTCCGGCTACGTCAGCCCGTTCGAGGACCTGCGCGCCAATCTGGCGGCGATGATCATGCCCGCCTTCGTGCTTGGGAACGCGTTTGCCGCGGTGCTCATGCGCCACACGCGCAGCGCCATGCTCCAGGTGCTCTCCTCCGACTACGTCCGCACCGCGCGCGCCAAGGGACTCGACGAGCGCGTGGTGGTGCTGAAGCACGCGCTGCGCAATGCCCTCATCCCCGTGATCACGCTCGGCGCGCTCGGTCTCGGCGAGCTCCTCGGCGGCGCCGTGCTGACCGAACAGGTGTTCACCATCCCGGGCTTCGGCAAGCTGATCGTAGATGCGGTGTTCAACCGCGACTATTCGGTGGTGCAGGGCGTCGTGCTCTTCACCGCGACGGTCTACATCACGCTCAACCTGCTCGCCGACCTCGCGTATTACCTCGTCAATCCGCGGCTGCGGCACTGATGGCGGCCCTCGTCTACGAGCAGCTCGAGATCACGCCGCGGCGGCGCGCATGGCGGCGCCTCATGCGCCGCGGCGGCGCCATGTTCGGTCTCGGCGTGGTGCTCTTCTTCGTGCTGGTGGCGCTGCTCGCGCCGTGGCTCGCGCCGCATGACCCGGTGGCGACGAGCTGGGGCGCGGTGCGCCACGCGCCGGGGAGCGACTATCTCTTCGGTGCTGATGAGCTCGGCCGCGACGTGCTCTCGCGCGTCATCTGGGGCACGCGCGCATCGCTGCTCGCGGGCGTGGTCTCGGTCTCGATCTCGCTCGTGCTCGGCGTGCCGATCGGCATGCTCGCCGGCTATCTCGGCCGCTGGGTCGACGCGCTCATCTCGCGCATCACCGACGCCATGCTCGCCTGCCCGTTCCTGATCCTCGCCATCGCGCTCGCCGCGTTCCTCGGCCCGAGCCTGACCAACGCGATGATCGCGATCGGCATCTCGGCAACGCCGATCTTCATCCGCCTCACTCGCGCGCAGGTTTTATCCGCCAAAGCGGAGGACTACGTCGAAGCGGCGCGTGCGCTCGGCAACCCGCACTGGCGCATCGCGCTGCGCCACATCTTCCCGAACATCGTCGCGCCGCTCATCGTGCAGGCGACGCTCGCCATCGCCGCGGCGGTGATCGCCGAGGCGAGCCTTTCGTTCCTGGGTCTTGGCCAGCAGCCTCCGGCTCCGAGCTGGGGCAGCATGCTCAACACGGCACGCAACTACGTCGACCAGGCGCCGTGGATGGCGATCTGGCCGGGACTCTCGATCTTCCTGCTGGTGCTTTCGTTCAACCTGCTCGGCGACGGCCTGCGGGACGCGCTCGACCCCCGGCACAAGTAGGATGGCCTCGGCCTCGAAATCAATCTCTGCACTGCGGCTTCGCGCACGCTGACGACGCTCCTTCCCCGAAACGCACGGAGGGGCCGGACGTTGTCGACTCAAAGGCTCCGATGTCCCGGGCCGCGCATCTACATCTCCATCGCATGGAGAGCGTCTCATCCCGGTAGTACTCGTGCACAGGACGGTCAGGCAGCGTATCGGCTGCCGCGCCGATAAGCGCGCTTGGCGCGACCGGCACGAGATCGTATGCAGCGAGCTTCCTCAGCCGTGGGCTGGTCCCAACCACCGTCTTGGTCAGACCCGCGGTGCCGATAGTTCCTTTGTCGACCCAGTTGTTCGTTCCCTTTGCACTCCAGTTCGGCAAGGCGGGGCGGTCGGCCCAGATTACCTGTGAGACATGAATGAGCGCGTTGTTGATCAGTAGTACGGACTGCGCTCTATTGAGCGAGGGATCGACGTTTACGAGGTGCACCAGCGCCGCAGCGCTACCGCTGCCCACAACGGTGTTGTTCACCATGCTGAGGTGAAAGCCGATGCTTGCTGTGCGGCGATCATTCATCAAAGCGAAGATCTGTCGATTGTTTCTCGGCGAGCCGACAATGAAGACGTTGCCGCGCAGCAGCAGGTGCTGGTCGGCGTTGCAGGGCGCCATGGTGCAGCTCATCATGTCCGCCATGTAGGTTGCTGGACGTGCGATCCAGTTGTACTCGAACACCGCCCGGTTCGCGCGAATGTGCAGGTTCTGCCCGGCCCTGGCGTCGTGGATGTACGAATATCGGACGGTCACGTCCCCACCGTGCAGGTACAGGTTGTGGGAAGCCTCCGATGCGCCCGGGAGGCCATTCCTGTCGAATTCGGAAAATTCGACCAGGGTCTGGTTGCCTGCACCCTGGAGACCGTTGTCGTTGAACTGGAAGAGACAGTCTCGGAACGTTGCATGGCTCGCCGACTTGAGCCTCACTCCTCCGCCATCGCCCGCCGACCGATCGCTGCCATTGCGGAAAACGATGCTCGAGATCTGGTAGTGCGAACCTGTGATCTGCCAGATGCTACGACCGCGATCGCCGCCGGTGTAAGTCCCTGGCCAATCCGCGGTCGCCTTACCACCCAGGTCCCACACCGGTCGGTTGGCCGGGTCTTGGGCCCGTATCACGATCGGCTTCAGCTCGGTGCCAAGGCCCGCGAGATAAAGGCGGAATCGGTAGATACCAGGCGCGATGACCACCTCATCGCCCGGACCAGCTCGCTCGATCTTGGCGATGTTGGCGGCGTCTGAGTCCGCCGCCACGATCTGGATTTGACCGGCGAGAACTGAACCCGTCAGGCCAGCCTGGAGAACAAACAACAAAGGAAAGGCATGCCAGGCGCTGATTCTCATGCGGTTATGAAGCCGGTATCGCCCAGCGGGCGCGACGCGCTCGGCCCGCGTCACAAATAGCGGGGGTCAGGTCTTGAATTGATGCTAATGCGGTTTTGTCGGCGCCTCGCAAGGCGCGATCGATTCGCCCAGCTCGGCAACATCATCCGATTCTTCGCTCTCGCTTTGAAGATCGGAGGTTGGTTCCGGCGATACGTGTAGCGTCTCCCGAAGGGCGCTCCCTAACTCCACGAACCCCTCGCCGTTGGCTGTAACGGTGTTCGGCACCGTACGCTCCCCTGTTCTCGGTGGTCACGCAAGCGAAACCACCGCGCTTATTGGTGCCTGGCGTCCCTTTGGCCGGCGGCGGTTTCCCCTTCGCCAACACTTTTCCCTAAGTGACCCAGGCACTTCGATTTTTCTCCCACCGCAGGTCGATCGCAATAGAGCGAAAGTACCAAGGGCGGGTTATGGGTTGTTAGCGGACGGTCATCGCGGCCGGACCGGCGCAGGCTCGGAGCCGAGCGTTTCGGTGCCGACCAGGCGATGGTGGGTGCCATGACGGTTCGCGAGCGCCTGACGGCCGAGTGAGCCGATGACCATGCCCACCGCGCCGGCGATGAGACCCGCGAGCTGCGCCGGAAACGCCTTGCCGGCGGGCGTCGCGAGGAAGAAGAGCCAGGTGGCGAGGCCGAGCACGATCGAAAACACGGCGCCTTGCGTGGTCGCGCGCTTCCAGTAAAGCCCGGCGAGCAGCGGCCAAAAGGCACCTACCAGCGGCAGCGTGTAGGAGTTCGACACGAGATCGTAGATCGGCGTCCCCTGCGAATGGATGGCGTAGCCGCAGACCAGCGCCGCGAACCCTAGGACCGTAACGCGCATCGTGAGCAGTTCCTCGCGGTCGCTGAGGCGCGGCTTGAACTGACGCCAGATGCTCTCGACGAAGGTCACTGATGGCGCGAGCAGCGTGGCGGAGGCAACCGACTTCAGCGCCGAGAGCAACGCGCCGAAAAACAGCACCTGCATCACGAACGGCATGTGTTCCATGACGAGCGTCGGCAGGATCTTCTGCGGATCGTCCTTGAGCAGCGCTGCGGACTGCTCCGGCATGATGAGCAGCGCGGCTGAAATGATGAACATCGGCACGAAGGCGAATGCGAGGTAGCACAGGCCACCGATCACCGGGCCGCGCGTCGCGGCCTGGATGTCCTTCGCCGACATCACGCGCTGGAACACGTCCTGCTGCGGGATCGAGCCGAACATCATCGTGATGGCGGCGGCGCCGAAGAAGGCAAGGTCGGTGAAGGTCGGCTCCGGCAGGAACTTGAACAGGTCCT
>DASSLQ010000074.1:0-7510 GCA_035689325.1 Burkholderiales bacterium
ACGATTGCCTCCGGCCACTCGGGCAGCGTCGCCAGCTCGCGCAGCGAGCGCCCGTCGTGCGCGAGCGCCTGGATCGCGCCGTGCAGGCTGCCCGTGCGCTCGATCTCCACGCGCACTTTCTCCGGCGGCACGCCGAGATGCTCGGCGAGCAGATCCTCGCGGAAGCGCCGTATGACGTTCGCGACCTGGGGCCGCCCGCGCGCCTCGATGGCGACGTCGGCCTCGGTGTCGAGGCCGAGCGAGCGGTTGCAGAGGTTCGAGCTGCCGATGCGCAGCACGCGCTCGTCCACGATCATCGCCTTCGAGTGCACGTCGAGGCAGCAGCCCTCCGGCAGGCCCGGCACGTGCGGGTAGTAGACGTGGAAGCGGCCGTGGCGGTCGGCCTTGCGCAGCCGCTCGATCAGGCGCGTGCGCAACACGTGCATGGTGTGCTCTTCGAGCCAGCCATGCGAGAGCAGGCGCAGCACGAGGACGATCTCCGGCCCGTCGGGCTCCGCGAGCCGCTTCTCCAGCGCCGCGGCGATGCGCGGCGCGGTGAAATACTGGTTCTCGATATAGAGCGACTTCTCGGCCGCGGCGATCATGTCGAGGTAGAGCTTCTCCACCTCCTTGATGGCCGGCAGCTCGCCGCGCGGCGGCGCGGTGCGCGCGATGCCGACCTCGACGCTCTGCAGCTCGGGGGCGCAGGAGGGCGGCCAGGGATCGTCGTCGCGCGCGCCGTGCGGTGCGACGGCTTTCAGCTTCTGTCCGGTCGCCGCGTGCCAGCGCTCGCGCGTGAGCGTAGCGAGGCTGCGCGCCGCCTCGCCGTCGAGCAGCACCATCAGGTCGTGGAACGGCGGATAGGGCTTGCCGTAGGCGATGCGGCGCGGGTCGCGCGGCAGGTGCTCGGTGGTGTCCCAGCGGCGCACGGTGAGGTCGATGCCGCCGATGAATGCGACCGCGTCGTCAATGATGACGATTTTCTGGTGCTGGCAGCCGGCGAACGGATGCGTATCGTCGTAGCGCAGGTGCACGCGGCGCGCCGGCGTCCAGCCAAAGCCGTAGAGCGGCGGGAATTCCCGGTCGGCGCCGAACACCATCGGGTAATCCCAGTTGAGCACGTGCACGTGCAGCGAATGACGCCGGTGCACGAGCCAGTTGAGGAACTCGCCGAGCAGCGCCGGCGGCCCGTTCGCCTCCACCGGATCGAAGTGCAGCCGCGTCTGGCTGTTGAAGTCCCACGCGAGGATCGTGATCGTATGGTGCGCGCGCAGCGCCGCCTCGTAGAACGCCTTGTAGTAATCGGCCGCGTCCACGAGCAGCGCCACGCGGTCGGCGCGCGACACCGACCAACAGTTGTAGCCCGGGCGCAGCAATGAAGGCGCGTGCGTCGTCTTCAGGCGCGCGACCGCGGCGCCGCCGTTGCGCCGGCGCCGAAAGCCGCGGTCGAGGTAGAGCACGCTGCCCATGCCTTGCTACCGGGTCCTGACCGGCGCGCTCGGGCTCGTCGTCGTCCCCGCCGGTGCTGTCGTCGTCGCCGCAGATGCGGCGGTAGCGGATGTCGCGCTCGGCCCGCCGCGCACGCTCGCCGCGGCGGGCGTTGTGGTATTTGCGCCGGTCGCGCCGGCCACCGGCGTCGCCGGCGTATCGCTGATGCCCCGTGGAAAGACGCTGTCGCCCATGTTGCGCCGCGCGGTCGCGCCGGCCACCGCGGCAGAGTTCGCGTTCTGCAGCGCTGCGGCGGCGCTCGTGCCGCTTGCGGTGCTGGTCGCGAGGCCGGTCGATGTGCCGACGAGGCCGGTCACCGGCGTGGCGCCGAGCGCGGTCGTCAGCGTGCCGCCGGCGAGCACGGCGCCGAGCTGCTCTGCGGTGGGCGTGGCGATCCCGCGCGTGATGAGAGACTGGCGCGCGCTCTCGAGGAGTTGCGCGATCTGCGTCACCGACAGGGTTCCCGCTGGCGTGAAACTGACCGCCTGCGTGACGCCCGGCGCAGTCGCCGTGCTGAGCGTCACCGGCAGCCCGAGCGCGAGGCCGTTCACCAGGTTACTGAAGTTGACGTCGCCACCGGCGAACGCGACGAGCTGCGGCGCGAGGCGCTGCACTTGGAGCGCGGGCTGCGAGCCGAGCGGGAACTGCGCGCTCTGCGCGCCGGCGGCGGCCGGGAGTGCGAGCGCGAGGACAAGGACGATGTATCTCATGGCCACTCCTTACTTGAGGATGCCCGGCATCAGGTACGGGCCGTTCGCCGTGTAGACGGTTCCGCCCACGAGCGTGGTGCGGATCTGCTCTTCGGTTGGGTTGGCGACGCCGACCGCGAGGAGCTGCTGGATCGCCATCTGGCGCGCCGTGCCCGGCGGCGCGCTGCCGCCGGCCGCGGCTGCATAAGCGCCGCCCGGCAGCGGCGTGCCCGCGGCGACGATCTGGCTGCGGATCACCGCCGGCTGGCCGCTCGCGGTGAGCATGCCCTGCGCCTCCACGCGGCCGCCGGGCAGCTCGAGCGGGCCGCCGGCGAGCATGCGCGCGATCTCGTCGGCGGTGGGTCGCGGCTCGCCGAGCGCCTGCAGCTCGCCGCGCGCCCGGTTGATCAGCGCCATGGCGTCGATCGCCGACAGGCGGCTTGCGCTCTGGAAGCTCGTCACCTGCATCTCGCCGGTGATGAGCGGCGTCACCAGCGTCGCCTCGGTGCCGTTGACGAGCGCGGCGAGCAGGTTTTGCACGTTGCGATCGTCGCTCTGCGCGCGCGCGCCGAGGGCTACGCACACGAGCACGGTCGCGGCGGCGAGGCGGGGCAGCATGCCCCGTCGATTGCAATTTACATACCGCTGGGAATCGTCAGAGCCGCAGCAGGCGTTTTGCGTTGCCGCTCAGGATCTTTTCGCGGTCCTCTGGTCCGAGTGGCACATGCGCCATCCACTGCACGCCCGGCGGGTTCGGCACGAACGGGTAGTCAACCGAAAACAGGATCCGGTCGGCGCCCATCTCCATCACGCAGCACAGCAAAGCGGGCGTCGAGAAGTTGCCGCTGGTGGTGATCCAGAAATGGCGGCGGAACGTGTCGCGGAAGGCGCTCGCGCGATTTCCCTGCCGGGCGAGCGCCATGTCGATGCGCCAGAGCGAAAACGGCAGCGATTCGCCAAGGTGCCCCATGATGATCTTCAGTCCCGGGTACTGGTCGAACACGCCGGAGAGCACCAGGCGGATGCCCTGGGTCGCCGTCTCCACCGTGAAGCCCCACGCGGCCGTCAGCAGGCCGGGGAATTCCTTCAGATAGTCGCGGTAGTACGCCTCCACCACCGCCGGATGCGGCACTGCGGGGTGGATGTAGATCGGCACGTCGAGCGCCTGCGCGCGCTCGAAGATCGGCCAGAACTGGCGCTCGTCGATGAACCTGCCGTTGGTGAGGCCATGGATCATCGCGCCCTTGAATCCCAGCCTGGTCACCGCGCGCTCGAGCTCATCGGCCCCCGCGCGCGGATTCGCCGTGGGCAGCGCGGCGAACGCTTCCAGCCGGCCGTTGGACGCTCGTACGCGCTCGCGCAGGCGATCGTTCGCCGCGCGCGCAATGGCGGGCGCTGCGTCGGCATCGAAGCGCTGCGTCGCGGGCGCGCTGTGCGAGAGCACCTGGATGTCGATGCCGGCGGCGTCCATCTCGCGGATGCGCAGCTCGCCTACGTCGTGCAGCCGCTCGCGCAGCGCGGCGTCGCGCGCTTCGGGTCCGCCTTCCTGATAGTGCCGGGCGACTTCCGGATCGAGGTAGTGCTCTTCGAGCGCGATGATCTTCATTGGAATTCCGTACCACCTACGCAATTGTCGTCGTTCCCGCGTAAGCGGGAACCTGGAATTCTAGAAGAGACAACCGGGTCCCGCCTTCGGGGGACGACTTTCAGAAAAATAATTACGTACGTGGTACGGAATTCAGTGCTCGCTCCAGCGCGCGCGCGCCCGGCGCATGACCTTCTCGGCGGTGCGCGGCATGTGGTCGGTGAGCCAGAAAAGCATCGCCTGGCCCGGCGGCATGTGCGCGTTGGGCCGATGCGCGGCCGAGAGCGCTTCGAGCATGCGCACGAGCTGCGAGTCGAGCACCTCGGCAACCGCACCGGTCACGGCGCCCTCGAAGCCCACCTCGTCGCGTGTGGGCGAGACATGGGTGTGCGTGCTGCAGAGCGCCTGCAGCGTGCCGTCGTAGGTGTCGCCCTCGAGGCTGTCGATCGGGCAGGCGCAGAGAAGCGAGAAGTCGTGGACGCTGAGCAGCGGCTTCCATGCGCGCTCGATCGCGACGACGCCTGCGCGGTCGCCGTCGCGCCAGCGCGCATCGGTCAGCTCGCTGAAAACGCGCACGCGCTCATAGCGCATGCGCGCAACCTCGAGCGCGCTCGCGAGCACGCGGCCGAGCCTGTAGCGGTCGAGCCCCGTGCTGCAGGCGCAGTTCGAGAGCAGCACATGCACGCCGTAGAACTTGAGCTGCCCGCGCGCGGCATGCGCGCGAGCCTCGACGCCGGATTTCTGCAGGCGGTCGAGCAGCAGCTCCCAGCGCGGCGTCGTACCGAAGACGAGCACGCCTTCCTCGACGCGCAGCCCGGCGGCAACGTAGTCCGCGAGCGCGTCGAGCAGGCAGTCCTCTTCCTGGTAGAGCTGCAGCACGTGCTGCACGCGACCACGCTATGCGAGCGCGCGTTACAACGCCATCACTCGCGCGAGCTATGCGTGTAGCGGAAGCGCTACATCCGGAAGGGGAAGCCGCGGCGGCGGTACTGGATCATGAGCCAGCCGCCGATCATGCCGCCGATATGCGCGAAGTGCGCGACGCCCGCCGCCGTCTGGGTGACACCCAGGATCAGCTCGAGCGCCGCGAAGCCGAACACGAACACGCGCGCCGGCATCGGAATCGGCGGAAAGAGCAGCATTACCCGGCGGTGCGGAAAGTAGATGCCGTAGGCGAGCAGCAACCCATAGATGCCGCCGGAGGCCCCGACCATCGGCACCTGGGGTGCGCCCATCAGCGCGGTCACGATCAGATGGCAAATCGCGGCGCTCACCACGCAAGCGAAGTAGTACTGCGTATAGAAGCGCGAGCCGAACAGCCGCTCGATCTCGCCGCCGAACATGTAGAGCGCAAGCATGTTGAAGAAGATGTGCGCCGTGTTGGCGTGCAGGAAGCTGTAGGTAACGAGCTGCCAGGGCTCGAAGCGCGACTCGAAGCCGCCCGGCGGCCAGAGCGCGAACGCCTCGGCCGAGAACACGCCGGAGCCTTCGAGGAGGTAGATCGCGACGTTCGCGATCAGCAGCCACTGCGTGACCGGCGGCACGCTATTCCACCTTGGCGCCGGAATCGCGCACCAGCTTCTCGAGCTCGGGCGCCTCGCGCTTGATGTCGGCGGCGAATGCCGCGGGGCTCGCCGATGGCGTGGCGTCCATGCCCTGCACCGCGATTTTCGCGCGCACCTCGGGCTTGGCGAGGCCCTTCACCATCGCGGCATGCAGCCGCTCGACTACCGCGTTCGGGGTGCCGGCCGGCAGGTAAAGCCCGAACCAGAAGGTGTACTCGTAGCCCGGGAGGCCGGCTTCCTCCGCGCCCGGGATGCCGGGCACTGCGGGCGATGCGTGCGGCATGCTCACGGCGAGCGCGCGGATGCGGCCGGCGCGCACGAATCCCATGACCGTGGGCGCGGTAGCGAAGTTGACCTGTGTATCGCCCGCGAGCAGCGATTGCGTCGCCGGTCCGCCGCCTTTGAACTGGATGTGCGTGAACTTGACGCCGGCGACGGCCTCGAAAAGCACCGAGGCGAGATGCGGCGCCGATGCATACCCGGCGGAGGCATTGAAGAGCTTGCCGGGATTCGCCTTGGCGTAGGCGATCAACTCGCGCAGGTCCTTCACCGGCACGTTGTTGTTCACGCATACCACCGTCGGCCCGGTGGCGACGCGCGTGACCGGAATGAAGTCCTTGTCCGGGTCGTAATTCAGGTTTTTGTACAGCGCCCGGTTCAGCGCCATGTGACCAGCATTGAGCACCGTGTAGCCGTCGGGCGGCGAGTGCGCGACGAAGTCGTGCGCGATGTTGCCGCCCGCGCCCGGCTTGTTCTCGACGACCACGGCTTGCCCGAGCTCCTTCGTCAGCTCATCGGCCGCGAGGCGCGTCGTGAAATCGCCCGACCCGCCGGGCGGATAACCGACCACGAGCTTGAGCGGCTTATTCGGGTAGGCCTGCGCGAGCGCATTGAGCGCGAGCGCCGTGGCAGCAAGAAATGCGAGCAATCGGGTCATTTGGCTTTCACTTGGTTGAGCACGCGATCCGGGTAATCGCTGGCGATGCCGTCGACGCCCATCGCGATTACGCGCGCGATGTCGGCCGGTTCGTTAACCGTCCAGGCGATGACCCGCATCTCCCATTTTCTAGCGGCGGCCAATCTGTCGGATGTTAGCGTCTGGAAGTCGGGCGACCAGATCTTGCCGCCGGCTGCGTGCACGCGCGCCGGATCGGAGCCGGCGCCCTCGGTGCAGTACACGGTGGGCACCTCGCGCGCCTCGCGCTCCACCACCTCGAGCAGCGGCCAGTGGAAGGCCTGCACCGTCGTGCGGTCCGCGACGCCTGCCTTGCGCACCTCGGCGATCACGGCGCGCGCGAATTCCGCGGCAGGCAGTGTCTCGTCGAGCGCCGCCGCGTCCATCTTCGGCTCGATGTTGAAACGCGCGCGATGGCTCCTTGCCGCCGAAAAAAGCTCGGCCAGCCGCGGAATGCGCGTTCCGTCGAGCGGCTGCTGGTGCGGAAAGCGGCGCGCGTAGTCGCTGCCGGGGCGCAGGCGGCCGACGTCATAGCGCTGGAGCTCCGCGAACGTCAGCGAGTGGATGGGCGTGGCGCGCCCCACCCACTGCCCATCGGGGCCGCGCGCGATGTCGGGGTTGAGCCCGCGGTCGTGGTGGATGACGACGACGCCGTCGCGCGTCACGCCGACATCGAGCTCGAGCGTGGTCACGCCGAGCTCGAGCGCGCGCGCGAACGAGGCGAGCGTGTTCTCCGGCAGGTAGCCGCGCGCACCGCGGTGTCCTTGCACGTCGATCACAGGATCATCTGCGTCTGCGTGGTGACCGAGAGCAGCTTGCCGCCTTCGTCGGTGATGCGCGTCTCCCAGACCTGCGTGCGCCGGCCCTTGTGGATCGGCGTCGCCACGGCCTGGATCACGCCGGACTTGCAGCCGGCGATGAAGTTGGTCTTCGACTCCAGGGTGGCGGTGCGCTGGCCTTCGGCGAGGTTCGCCACCGTGCCCGCGGCGCCGATGGTGTCGGCAAAGGCCATCAGCGTGCCGCCATGGACCACGCCGGTCGTGGTGAGCAGCTTCTCGGTCACGATGAGCCGCGCGACGACGCGGTCGGCGCTGACCTCGACGAATTCGATGCCGAGATGAGCGACCAGGCCGACGTTCCAGTCGAGCTTCATGGCGCGAGGTCCACGTCGCCGGCGAAGCGCTCGATGCGCAGCTTGGCGGCGAAAGGCTCGCGCTCGCGCGCGAAGCGCTCGTGCAGCTCGCGGTTG
>DASSLQ010000075.1:0-3682 GCA_035689325.1 Burkholderiales bacterium
CCTTGGAGAGGTAGTTCGTCCAGATGAAGGTGGTGCCGGAACCGTCGGAGCGGTGCACGACGCTGATTGCCGTGGCCGGCAGCTGCACGCCCGGGTTCAGCTTGGCGATCGCGGGGTCGTTCCACTTCGAGACTTTGCCAAGATAGATATCGGCAAGGAGTTCGCCGGTCATGCGCAGCCGCTCGGACGCCACGCCTTTCAGGTTGACGACCGGCACATCGCCGCCGATGACGGTGGGGAACTGCATCAGCCCGCCTTTTTCAAGCTCCTCAGGCTTGAGCGGCATGTCGGACGCGCCGAAGTCCACGGTCTTTGCGCCGATCTGCTTGATGCCGCCACCCGAGCCGATCGACTGGTAGTTCAGGCCGACGCCGGTCTCCTTCCTGTAGGCGTCCGCCCATTTGGCATAGATCGGGTAGGGGAAGGTGGCGCCGGCACCGGTAATGTCCACGGCATATGCCGGGGCAATGCTTGCCGCCAGCGCGGCGGCACCCGCGAGTGCTCTGAACATCGCGATCAGTCTCCTTGGTGAATGATTCACAGGCGAGACTAGGGGGCCATTGTTGCCGTTTCATGACCGCGAGCGCCGCGCGCGGCTGCGCGGTCATCGAACGGTCATACAGGGCACCTAGTCTTGTCATAATGACAGCCGGCATGCCCGTCACCGAGCATCTTTCCAAGAAGTTCGACGCCGAGCTCGAGTCGATCCGCTCGCGAGTGCTGGAAATGGGCGGGCTCGTCGAATCGCAGATCCGGCGCGCGGTCGACGGACTGCAGGGCGCGAACCTCGCGCTGCTCGACGACGTCATCGCCACCGACCACAAGGTGAACGCCATGGAAGTGGCGCTCGACGGCGAGTGCAGCCACGTGATCGTCAAGCGCCAGCCGGCTGCGAATGACCTGCGCCTGATCTTCGCCATCACAAAAACGGTCACCGACCTCGAAAGGATCGGCGATGAGGCGCAGAAGATCGCGCGCATGGGCAAGAACATCTACGAGCACGAACCGAGCGGCCGGCTGCCCCGCGTGGTCGACGTGCGCCACGCGGCGGACGCCGCGATCTCCATGCTGCGCCGGGCCCTCGACGCCTTTGCGCGGCTCGACGTCACCGCGGCGGCCGAGGTGATCCGCCAGGACGCAGCGATCGACAGCGAGTTCCAGTCGCTCCTGCGCCAGCTCGTCACCTACATGATGGAGGACCCGCGCACCATCAGCGCGGCGCTCGACGTGATCTGGGTGGCAAAGGCGCTCGAGCGCATCGGCGACCACGCGAAGAACATGGCCGAGTACGTGATCTACATCGTCAAGGGCACGGACGTGCGCCACACCGCGGCCGTCACGGGCAGGGCGGCCTAGCTCGGCAATGAGCGCGAGCGTCCTGGTGGTCGAGGACGAGCCGCAGATCCAGGAGCTCGTCGCCGTCAATCTGGAGCACTTCGGCCATCGCGTGCGGCGCGCGGCGAGCGCCGAGGAGGCCGAAGCCGCGATCCGCGCCGCCCTGCCGGATGTCGTGGTGCTCGACTGGATGCTGCCGGGCGAATCCGGGATTTCGCTCGCGCGCCGATTGCGCAGCGACGCGCGCACGCGCGATTTGCCGATCCTGATGCTCACCGCGCGCGCCATGGAGCAGGACAAAATCTCCGGCCTCGAGGCCGGCGCCGACGACTATCTCACTAAGCCGTTCTCGCCGAAGGAGCTCGCCGCGCGCATCAAGGCGATCCTGCGCCGGCGCGCGCCGCAGCTCTCCGGCGACTCGGTCGAGATCGACGGCCTGCGCCTCGACCCGGCAAGCCACCGCGTGAGCGCGGGCGATCAGCGCCTCTACCTTTCGCCTGCCGAGTTCCGGCTGCTGCACTTCCTGATGACGCATCCCGGGCGCGTCTATTCGCGCGCCCAGCTCCTCGACCACGTCTGGGGCGACCACGTGTACGTCGAGGAGCGCACGGTGGATGTGCACATCCGGCGGCTGCGCAAGGCGCTCGAGCCGAGCGGCCATGACCGCCTGATCGACACGGTGCGCGGCGCGGGCTACGGCCTGCAGGCCGCTTGATCGCGCTCTACCGCCGCACGGTGGCGGCGCTCGCCGCCATCGCCGTCGTCGCGCTCGTCTGCGGGCTTGTCGCGGGCGCCGCCTGGGGCTGGGCGTTCGCGTCGCTCGGCGCGAGCGCGATGCTCGCCTACCACGTCTTTCATCTTGCGCGCCTTGCGCACTGGCTCGCGAATCCCGTCGCCGGCGCGGTGCCCGAAGGCAGCGGCACCTGGGATGAGGTGCTCACGGCGCTGCATCGCTACGAGCGCGCCGGCGCCGCGCGCGAGCAGCAGCTCGCCGACGCGCTCACGCAGCTGCGGCGCGCGGCGCAGGCGATGCCCGACGGCGTGGTGCTCCTCGACGCGAAGAACGCAATCGAGTGGTGCAACGACCAGGCCGCGGCAATGCTCGAGCTCGACCCGCGTGCGGATGTCGGCCGTCCGATCGCCAATCTCGTGCGCGAGCCGGCGTTCATCGATTACCTCGCCTCGCACGAGGAGGAGGGCGTGCGCCCGGTGCGCCTCGCGGTGGCGCACGGCCGCGTCGCGGCGATCCAGCTCATTCCGTACGGCGAGTCGCAGACGCTGCTGCTCGCGCGCGACATCACGCAGGCCGAGCGCGTCGAGACCATGCGGCGCGACTTCGTCGCCAATGTGTCGCACGAGCTGCGCACGCCGCTTACCGTGCTGGTGGGCTTTCTGGAAACCGTGCGCGAGCTCAAGCTCGACCCGCAGCGCGTACGCGACTACATCGGCATGATGCGCGAGCAGGCCTCGCGCATGCACCGCATCATCGAGGACCTGCTCGCGCTGTCGGTGCTCGAGTCCGCGCCGCCGCCCGCCGCGGAGCGCGTGCGCGTCGCGCCGCTGCTTGAGCGCCTCTCGGCCGATGCGGCCGCGCTCTCCGGCGGCCGGCACGCGATCAGCGTGCGCGGGCGGCCGCACGTCGACCTGCTCGGGGCGGAAGCCGAGATCTCGAGCGCCTTCGGCAACCTGCTCTCGAACGCCGTGCGTTATACGCCCTCCGGCGGCCGCGTGACGCTTGCCTGGGAGGACGGGCCGGAAGGCGCTTCCTTCAGCGTCGAGGACACCGGCGTCGGCATCGCACCCGAGCACATCCCGCGGCTGACCGAGCGCTTCTACCGCGTGGACCGCAGCCGCTCGCGCGAGACCGGCGGCACCGGCCTCGGCCTTGCCATCGTCAAGCACGCGCTCGCGCGCCATCAGGCGAACCTCGAGATCGCGAGCACGCCGGGCGCGGGCAGCCGCTTCACCGCGCGCTTCCCGGCGAATCGGATCATGCCGCTCGAAACCGCTACGCCGGCTGCAGCGGAATAACGAAAGCCTCGCGCACCAGCTCCTTCCCGCAGAGCAGCTCGCGCGAGCTCTGCCGCGCAGCGTCGAACACCAGTGCGATGACCTCGTGCAACGTCCGGCGTGCCTCGTCGATCGTGCGGCCGTGCGAGTTGACGTGCGGCAGCTCCTCGATGAAGCCGACGTAGCCGTGCTTCGCCTTGAGGAAAACCGCGGTAACGTCACGACCGCCTCTGTCCCATGCACGCGACCAACCGGCGGTGTTTTGGTAAGCGCCCCAGCCGCGCAAGCCGTAGCCGCGCCCGCGTCCGGAAATCCCCATCCGCTTCACGCGGAACGT
>DASSLQ010000076.1:0-12177 GCA_035689325.1 Burkholderiales bacterium
GATGATGGCGACGCCCTCGATCGCCTGGCCGGTCTGGTTGATGGTGGTGTTGGCGATGGAGACGAGGTCCGGGTAGCCGATCGCCACAGCGAGCGAGCTGTTCTTCGTCAGGTTGAGGTACTGGCTGGTGAGCGGCGGCACGATGACGCGCAGCGCCTGCGGCAGGACGACGAGGCGCGTCACCTGCCAACGCGTCAGACCGAGCGCGTACCCCGCGTCGAGCTGCCCGCGCTCGATGGCGAGGATGCCCGCGCGCACGATCTCGGCGATGAACGCGGCAGTGTAGGTGACAAGGCCGATCAGCAGTGCGGCGAATTCCGGCGACAGCGCTGTGCCGCCGACGAAGTTGAAGCCGCTGAGCTCCGGCACGCTTCCGGGGATGGGGAAGAAAATCCCGCGGTTGGTGAGGAACACGCCCGGCAGCGGCGAGAGCGCCTGGCGCGGCCCCGGCAGCGCCTCGGTGATGAGCGCGTAGCAGAAGAAAAGCTGGACCAGCAGCGGCACGTTGCGCAGGAACTCGACATAAGCCGCCGCCAGCGCCCGAAGAAGCGCGTTGCGCGCGAGACGCGCCAACCCGATCGCGCCGCCCAGCAGCGTCGCGAGCACGATGCCGATCGCCGCTACCGCTAGCGTGTTCGTGACCCCGACGAGCAGCGCCCGCGCATAGCTGTCGCCGGCGTTGTAGTGCAGCAAGAACGACTCGCCGATCTCGAAGCCCGCTTCGCGGGTGAGAAAGCCGAAGCCGCTCGCGATGCGCCGCGCCTCGAGGTTTGCCGCGGCGTTCGAAATGACGAACCAGCCAAGTGCCACGACCGCCGCCAACGCCAGCCCCTGATACGCTATATGGCTCAACCGCCGAGGGGCAAACATGGGCCGCAAGCTTACCCGCCAGGACCTGCGCGAAGCCGCCGAGAAGTACAAGAACTGGGGCCGCTGGGGACCGGCGGACGAGATCGGCACGCTCAACTACACGCGCGCCGAGGACATCATCGCCGCAGCGCGCCTGGTGCGCAAAGGCAAGGTCATCTCGCTCGCGCTCAACTTCGACCACAGCGGTCCGCAAGGCGCGAAGAGCAAATACCCAGCCATGGGCCGCACTAATCCCATCCACACGATGCTGCGCACCGGCACCGACGCCTACTCGGGCGTGCTCGACCATCGCGGCATCCGCGCGGCCGACGACATGGTGGTGATGCCGCTCCAGTGCGGGACGCAGTGGGACGGCCTCGGCCATGTGTTCTACGAGAACCACATGTGGAACGGCTACGACTGCCGCGAGGTGACCTCGAACGGCGCGCAGAAGTGCGGCATCGAGAAGACCAAGAACAAGATGGTCGGGCGCGGCGTGTTCCTCGATGTCGCGCGCGCTCTCGGCAAGCGCTGGCTTGACGACGGCTATGCGATCACCGTTGCCGATCTGGACCGCGCCGCGAAGATGCAGAAGGTCGAGGTAAAGCGCGGCGACTACGTCATCGTTCGCACCGGCCAGATGGAAGCGAAGCTCGAGGCCGGGAGCTGGGACGGCTATCCTGGCGGCGATGCCCCAGGGTTTGGTTTTGAGACGCTGGAGTGGATCAAGCGCACCGAGCTCGCGGCGCTCGCCTCCGACACCTGGGGATGCGAGGTGCGGCCGAACGAAACGGAGCCGGGCATCAACCAGCCCTGGCACTGGATCACGATCCCGATCATGGGCATGACGATGGGCGAGATCTTCTACGTCAAGGACCTCGCCGAAGACTGCGCGGCCGACGGCGTCTACGAGTTCCTGTTCGTCGCGCCGGCGCTGCCGATCACCGGTGCGGTTGGCTCGCCCACAAACCCACTGGCGATCAAATGATGACCGGCGCGCAATGCCTGGCCGAGATGCTGGGCGGCTACGGCGTCACGCATGTCTTCATGGTGCCGGCGGTCCTGCGCCGCACGTTCGCCGAGATGGAGCGGCGCACTTCCATCGCGCGCATCCATACGCATGGCGAGAAAGCGGCCGCCTATATGGCCGACGGCTACGCGCGGGCGAGTGGAAAACCCGGTGTCTGCATGGCCCAGGTCGTCGGCGCGCTCAACCTCGCGGCGGGCCTGCGCGACGCTTATCTCGCGCACTCGCCGGTGCTCGGGTTCACCGGCGGGCGCGAGCCGAAGAGCAAGTTCCGCAAGGTGTACCAGGAGCTGGACGATGTGCCGGCGTTCGAGGCGGTAACGAAATGGAACGCGACCGTCGATGCGGTCGAGCGCTTCCCCGACATGGTGCGACAGGCGTTCCGCGTCGCGACGAGCGGCGCGCCGGGACCGGTCCATCTGCAGTTTCGCGGCAACGAGGGGCAGATCGACCAAGACGAGGCGGACATCGCGCCGCTGGTCGAGCCGCAGTTCGCGCGTGTGCCGCCGTATCGGCCGCTGCCGGATCCTGATCAACTGAAAAAACTCCTTGAGGAACTGCAGCGCGCAGAGCGTCCGGTCATCATCGCCGGCGGCGGCGCGCGCTGGTCCGGCGCGGGCCCGCTGCTCGTGCAGCTTGCCGAAACGCTCGCGATCCCGGTCGCCACCTCGCTCAACGGCAAAGAATTGATTCCCGGCACGCATCGCCTCTCGGTCGGCGTCGTTGGCAGCTATTCGCGCGAAAGCGCGAACCGCGTCGTGGCGGCAGCCGACCTCGTGTGCTTCATCGGCAGCTCGGCGGGCGGGATGACGACGCATGCGTGGGCGGTGCCCAAGATCGGCACGCCCGCGCTGCAGATCGACATCGAGCCGGAAACCATCGGGCGCAACTATCCGTTGAAGGCCGGCGTGCTCGCCGATGCGAAGGTCGCGCTGGCGCAGATGCTCGCGCAATGCGACCGCGCCACGGCGAAGCGGCGCGCGCCGTGGCTCGAACAGGTGCGCGGCATCTGCGCCGAATGGCGCGACAAGTACGGCCCGGTGCTCGGCTCCGACGCGGTGCCGATCAGGCCGGAGCGCATCTGCGCCGAGCTCAGCCGTCATGTGCCCGACGATGCCATCGTGCTTTCCGATACGGGACACGCGGGCATGTGGATGGGCGGCATGTACGACCTGCGCACGGAGCGGCAGAGCTTCATGCGCAGCGCCGGACATCTCGGCTGGGCGTTCCCGGCAGGCCTCGGCGCGAAATGCGCGGCGCCCGAGCGTCCGGTCGTCACGTTCACGGGCGATGCCGGGCTCTGGTACCACATCGGCGAGCTGGAGACCGCGGTGCGCTGGAACATTGCCGCGGTGACGGTGGTGAACAACAACGCGAGCGGCAACCAGTCCAAGCGCGGCTTCGACCGTGCCTACGGCGGCACGCAGACGCCGCAGGCGCGCGAGCTCTGGACCTACCGGATGGTCGATTTCGCGCGCGTCGCGAGCGACATCGGCGCGCTCGGGATACGGGTCGAGCGCTCGGCCGATTTCGCCGGCGCGCTGCGCGAAGCGCTGAGTAGCGGACGGCCGGCGCTGATCGACGTCGTCACCGACATCGAGGCGCTCGCGCCGCTCGCCGTTTCATCGTAGGAGGAAGCATGGTGATACGCATAACCCTGGGCGCGCTGCTCGCGCTGGTTTGTTCCGTCGGCACGGCGCAACCATATCCGGCGAAGCCGATCCATCTGCTGGTCGCCTTTCCGCCCGGCGGGCCGGTGGACATCATCGCGCGTCTGGTGGCGCCGAAGATGAGCGAGATACTGGGCCAGCCGATCGTGGTCGAGAACAAGGTGGGTGCGAGCGGTAACGTCGCGACCGCGGAGGTGGCGAAGTCGGCGCCGGATGGCTACACGCTGCTTGCGCACTCGTCGGCGTATGCGGTGAATCCGACGCTGTTCGCGAACCCGGGATATGACCCGGTGCGCGACCTGCTGGCGATCGCGGTCGTCGCGCGGCAGGCAAACATCGTGCTCGTCAATGCGGCGTTCCCGGCGCACACGCTCGAGGAACTGAAGAGCGCGATGACGAAAGGCAAGCTCGCATTCGCCTCGCCGGGGGCGGGCACCACGCCGCACCTCACCGCGGAGAACCTGTTCCATGTGCGCTGGAAGGCCGATGCGACGCACGTGCCGTTCAAGGGCGCGGGTCCTGCGGTGGCGGGGCTGCTCGCGGGCGAGCCGCCGATCGGCTGCCTCGCCGGGTCGGGGCCGATGGCGCAGATCAAGGCGGGCAAGCTGCGCCCGCTCGCGGTCTCGTCGGCGCAGCGGCTCTCGCAGCTGCCGGACGTGCCGACGCTCAACGAGCTTGGCTATACCGGCATGGAGGACTACACCTGGGTGGGAGTGTTCGCGCCGGCGGCGACGTCGCGCGAGATCGCGCAGAAGCTCAACGATGCGCTGCTGAAGGCCGTGGCGAGCGAGGACGTGCGTGCGCGCCTGGATGCGCTCGCTTTCGACGCGACCGCAGCGCCGCTCGCGCAAACGGCGGATTACGTGCGGATGGAGGTGGCGAAGTGGGCGCGGGTCGTGCGCGAGACCGGTGCGCGGCCGGAATAGCCTAAGGAACCCCTAGTCCGGCCGGACTATGCGGCGAGCGACACGGCGCATAGCGCAATGCCGGGGTTTCGTCGGATGATGTCGACCTGTGTAGGGCTTCTTCCTACACAGATTTGGATGAGCGGCCGTCACCCTGTTATCAGCGCCATCCGAGAGACCGATCCGCGCAATGGACCGGTCCACGGTAGCGCCAAACAAAGTGTAGTCGCCGTCTGATCGCCGTAGCGGCAGTACCGGAGGGCACGTCTAGCGGGCGTGCCCTCTTTTTTTTCCGCTCGCGAAGGAGTGTGCCCGCGGTTGCCGTGGGGCGCTATCGCCGCTCGCAGTGTCATATTGTCGCGGTTCGCGCGTTATGCCTTGGCTCGGCGTCGACGTCGCGCCATGGCGTCGCGACAGCGAAATCCCGGCCTCAGCGTGGTTTGTTACGCGGAATGAACGGCCCGTGTGACACGAGGTCGAGCGCGCGCGCGTAAACCGAGGTGGGTGGCTTGCGCTCGCCCTCGAGCCAGTCGAGGAGCTCGCGCTCCGACACGCCAAGATATTCAGCCAGGCGCTCGAGGCTGCCCATGGTGAGCAACGCGCGCCCGAGCGTCCGGGTGATCGACGTGTCTGTCATGGCTGCGCTCAACATGCTCGCCATTGGAGCGCGAACCGGCGCGGCGGCGCAGTGATGCAGTTGCAGGGCAAGCGGTGCGGAATTCACTAGTCCGCGCGGACTAGTACGCGAAGAGGAAGAAAGCCGAGTCCGCGTCGTAAGATGTCGACCGTGCTGTAAGCAACGATCTACAGCACCGGAAACGCGGCCAGCACGCTGTTAGCAGTGCCAACCGAGAGACCGATCCGCGCAATGGACCGGTCCACGGTAGCGCCAAACAAGGTGTAGTCGCCGTCCGATCGCCAAGCGGTGCTTCACACCGGAGGGCACGTCTAGCGGACGTGCCCTCTTTTTTTGCATTGTGTGCTCTGCGGCCCCCGCTTCATATCGCGCGCGCCAGCGAAATCATGTCGCGGACAGTCGGCGAAAATCGGTGGAGCGTTGTCGACGTCGGGTTGGGACGTCGGGATAAGCGGACTACCGTGTCATCCTTTCGTGGTGGTCTTGCGGATTTCCTTCTCGTCCGACCACTCGAGCAAGCCGTTGCGGATATTCCAGAGCTGCAGGTTGAACTTGTAGTAGACGTCCTTGATGTCGCGCACCTGCTTGACGATGGAAGTGATGTTGCCTTCCATGCGGTACTGCGCGCCGACCATCTGGCCCTTCTCGACCGCCGACTCTTTCGCGTAATACTCGCTCTGCTGGCGCTTGATCTCCTCGACCTGCGGATTCATGCCCGGCGCATCGACGGCGAAGCGCACTTTGCCGCCCTTCTGCAGCTCGGCGCGGATCGAGTCGGTGATGGCGCGCGTGTCGATGTACTCGCTCGTCTTGTTCTTCACTTCCTGCACCGTGACGATCGGCAGGTTGCCGGCTGCGATCACCGGCGCCTGCTGCATCGAGCGGGTCATCGATTCGGCGATGAGCTGCAGGTCGGTGGACCCGAACTCGTTCGAGACGGTCTCGACGCCGCGGGCGTCGCCGTAGCGCGTCTGCTCGTGCGCGCAGCCGCCGATGAGGGCGGCGGCCGCCGCGAGCGCTAGATATTTTTTCATCGGCTACTCCTGGCTCATCAGGATCAGGCGGAAATCGACCGCCTTGGCGTTCGGTGCGACCGCGTTCACCATCAGGTTGGAGTTCTCGTACATCATCAGCGGCTTCCAGGACTCTTCTTCCGCGGCACGCATGCCTTCGCGGTCGATCCAGCGGAACTTGTAGGCGATGCGCTTCACGCTCTTGCTGTCGTTGTTCAGGTTGGCGTCGATCTTCATCAGGTCGCCCGCCTTGGTGCAGCGCATCTCGGTCGCCTGGATGGTGGTGCGTCGCCCTTCCATCGCGGTCTTCGCCTTCACCAGGTCGTCCATCGAGCTGACCTTGGCATCGCCGATCGGACAGCCGAAGGCGAAGCCTGGCTGCTCGAAACCTTTCTTGGTGGCGCAGCCGGCCGCCAGCGCCATCGTGACCAGCGCGGCCAGCGTCAGGGTTGTCCTCATGAGCGTTCTCCCTTGTTACGGTTTCACATCGGCCCCGGCCAGTGCAGCCCTCGGGGCTTGCACGAACAGCTGCCGTGACAGTGCGCGAAAGTCTATCACCGCGTGGCTTCCCGAAACGCTCAGCCGCGCGCGCTGCTCGCCGCTTGTCGTCCTCAGCGTGATGTCATGCACACCGGGCGGCAGGCGCGCGCGGGCGATGGAGACTTCACCCGGCAGGCTGCGCCAGGTGCGGTCGTCAGCGCCCTGAAGGAATGCCGAAAGCGCGAGCCCAGCGATCGCGGCGACGGCAGCGGCATCGTTGTTGGAACGCCGCTGCCCCTGGGCCTGGAGCATTGCGCTGGTGGTAGCGCGTACGCTGGCCCGCAGCATGATCGAGGGCATGTCGTCCTTCAGGCTGCGGCGGGCCATCAGGTCGATGCTGGTTATGCGCGTAAGCGGCAGGCGCTGCGCGCCGCCGACGACAAGCTCCGTGGGCTGGTCAAACGCCGGGTTCGGCAGCAATTCCGGAAATGAATAGGACACGAGCACGGTCCCATGGCCGGTGAAGACCGGCAGCCGGAACGCCTGCGCGCGCATCGTCGGCGCCACGCCGGAGGAGACGATGAAGAGAACGTCGACCATTCCATCCGTGGGCGCGCGCAGCCGGCTCTCCAGGCCGCGCAGCGCCTCTTCCAGCGCCGGCTGGTTGGGCTGCAGCTCGTTGGCGAGGCGGTAGCCGGGCGCAGCGAGGCTCGGCTCGCCGAGCGACTCGTAGACGAAGCCCGCGAGGTAATGCGAAAGCGCACTCTGGTAGCCGTTCTTGAGCGCGTTCACTTCCGGATTGTCGATCGTCTGGACCGGATAGCCGTTCAGCTCCTTGAAGCTCGTCACGGCGCCGCGCTTCTTCGCCTCGGCCTCGACCTCGGCGAGCGCTTTCGCACGGGCCTCGGCGATCATTGCCTCGAGCTCGTGCGTCTGCTTGATGGCGACGCGCGCACGCTCGTAGTCGTCGAGCGCGAGGAAATTGAGCGCCATGTACGTCAGCAGCATCACCTTCTCGTAGTCGCGCGCTTCGTAGGTGCGCACCTTGTCGCTGACGACATAGCTGGAGGCGCTGCGCAGGAGGTCGACCGGCGAGACGGCGCGCGATTCGATGCGCTTCTGCGCCGCGGCCCAGGCCTCCTGGCTCTCGTCATAGCGGCCGCGCCAGCGCTCCAGCATGCCGAGCTCGAAGTAGTAGAGGAGCTCCTTGTCCGTCTGCGGGTTGTCTGCCTTCAGCCGGCTGATCGCGCTCTCGATGTTGCCGCCCGAAGCCTGGCCGAGCGTCGTGCCGAGCTGCGCGTCATAGCTGCGCACGGCAGCGCAGCCCGGCAGACCGGCGACAACTGCAACGACGATCCATCGCCAGGACGGCATACCCTCCCTCTGCGGGGCGTGCGCTTGTTGGAACACCCATCTTAGCGCCGCCGGACCCGCGGGCGCCGTGATTGATTGCTACTTGAGGTTGACGTAGCGCTGCGCGGCCGGCGGATGCGCCTTCGCCTCGAGATACACCGGCTCGAGCTTGGCCGCGAGCTCCTTCAGCTTGGCCGCGCGGTTCTCGGGCGCGGGGTGCGTCGAGAGGAACTCGAGCCGGCCGCCGCCGAGCTTCGCCATCTTTTCCCACAGCGCCGCAGCCGCCTTCGGATCGTAGCCGGCGTGCGCGGCGAGCTGCGTGCCGACGGCGTCGGCTTCCGCCTCGCCCTCGCGGCTGTTTGGCAGCGTCAGCGCGAGCTGCGCCGCCGTATCCATCGCCTGGCCGCCAAGGCTGCCCACGCCGGTGGCCGCCGCGAGCACCTGCACGCCGAGGCTGGTCGAGCGCGCGAGCGACATGCGCTCGCGCGTATGGTCGAGGAGCGCGTGGCTGATCTCGTGGCCCATCACCTGCGCGAGCTCGTCGTCGCTGATCTTGAGCTGCTCCCACATGCCCGTATAGATCGCCATCTTCCCGCCCGCCATGCAGAAGGCGTTCACCGTCTTCGGATCGTTGATCACCTGCACCTCCCAGCGCCAGCCGGACGAATCGGGGCGGAACTTGATCGCCTGCGCGATCAGCCGGTCGGTGATCTCCTCCACCTTCTTGACCCGCGGGTTTTCTTTGGCGCCGCTCGGGCGCTCGATCTGCTTCTTCTTGTCGAGATCCGCCATCATCTGGCGGTAGGCCTCGGCGGAGCCGCTGATCGCCTCCTGCTCCGACACCAGGCCCACCAGCTGCGAACGCCCGGTAATCGGGTTCGTCGTGCAGCCGGCGATGCCGAGAACGGCCGCGAGCGCAACGGCGAAAGCAAATTTCATGGCGCGCATTGTAAGCACTCCCTAGCGCACGAGATGTAACTGATTGTGCTCGGCTTTCCCCCTGCTGCGGCATTGCCGCAGCGCTAGATGCCAGCGGGGGGTGGCGCCGCTAAAATCAATGCCGTTGTGTTCGCTGCAATGCCCGGTCGGCCACGCCGCAAGAAGCACCCGCAGGAGCCCGTCTTTGCATCGCCTCCCGTCTGGATCCACGCCGCGCTGGCCGCGAAGTGCTTTCTCGGAAAGGAAATCCCGTTGCTGATCTCCCGTCGTCGTGAAGCGAAGCGCCGCGCGCTGCTGCAGATGCTGGATCGCCTGCCCATCCGAAGTGATGCGCGCAGCTCGCGCACCGTTGTGGGCCAGCCCACCGCCGCCGCGCCGCTCGACGTGCCGCTCGCCCGTCCTGCAGCCGGTGCGCAGCAGCCCGCCGTTAGGAAGTAACGGCGCCGTAGTTCCCGCGAAAGCGGGAACCCATTTCTTAAAGAGCTGAGCCCCCGCTTTCGCGGGGGCGGCGCTTTCGGTTAAGCGGCTTTTTTCGTCCGCTTCGGCAGCTCGCCGATCGCGGTCTTGATCGCGTCCTCGACGCGCTCGAGGAACACGAACTCGAGCTTCGCTTTCGCCTCGGCAGGCACGTCCTCGAGGTCTTTTTCGTTGCGCTTGGGCAACATCACCGTGCTGATGCCGGCGCGCAGCGCCGCGAGCGTCTTCTCCTTCACGCCACCGATCGGCAGCACGAGCCCGCGCAGCGAAATCTCGCCCGTCATCGCGACATCGGAGCGCACCGGCACATCGAGCAGCAGCGACGCGATCGCAAGGAACATCGCGACGCCCGCGCTCGGGCCGTCCTTGGGCGTCGCGCCGGCGGGCACGTGCACGTGGACGTCGACGTCGTCAAACGCTTCGCCGAGGAAAGTGCGCGCGAGCGTCATGGCCGCTTGCGCGGACTCTTTCATGACGTCGCCGAGCTGTCCGGTGAGGGTGAGCCGGCCCTTGCCCGGCACCTTCGAGGCCTCGATGAACAGAATGTCGCCGCCGACCGGCGTCCAGGCGAGGCCGGTCGCCACGCCGGGGACGCTGGTACGCTGCGCGACTTCGTTCTCGAAACGCCGCGCGCCGAGGATGGCGTGCAGATCGCCCGCTTCCACCTTGATCTTCTCCACGCGGCCCTCCGCCACCTGCATCGCCACATGGCGCAGCGCCGCGCCGATTTCTCTTTCCAGGTTGCGCACGCCCGCCTCGCGCGTGTAGTCGCGAATGATGGCGCGCAGCAGGTCGTCACCGAGCGCGAAGTCCTTCAGCTTGGGATCGGCGCTCGCGAGGCCGTTGGCCTCCATCTGCCGCCGCACCAGGTAGCGCTTCGCGATCTCGAGCTTTTCTTCCTCGGTGTAGCCAGGCAGCTGGATGATCTCCATGCGATCGCGCAGCGGCCCCGGGATCGTGTCGAGGATGTTCGCGGTGGTGATGAACATCACCTTCGAGAGATCGAAGTCCACCGCGAGATAGTTGTCCCTGAAGTGGCTGTTTTGCTCCGGATCGAGCACCTCGAGCAGCGCGCTCGACGGGTCGCCATGGAAGCCGCCCTGGCCGAGCTTGTCGATCTCGTCGAACATCAGCACCGTGTTTTTCGACTCCGCGCGGCGCAGCGCCTGGATGACGTTGCCCGGCAGGGCGCCGATGTAGGTGCGCCGGTGGCCGCGGATCTCGGCCTCGTCGTGCACGCCGCCGAGCGCGATGCGCTGGAACTTGCGTCCCGTGGCGCGCGCGATCGACTGGCCGAGCGAGGTCTTGCCGACTCCCGGCGGGCCGACGAAGCAGAGGATCGGGCTCTTGCCGGTCGGGTTGAGCTTGCGCACCGCGAGGTGCTCGAGGATGCGGCGCTTGATCTTCTCCAGCCCGTAATGGTCCTCGTCGAGCACCTTGCGCGCTTCGGCGATGTCGATCGGCTTCTGCGGCTCGTCCTTCCACGGCAGCTCGGCGAGCCACTCGAGATACGTGCGCAGCATTGACCCTTCAGCGCTGCCTTCGCCCATGCGCTGCAGGCGTTTGAGCTCCTTGGTGACGTGCTTGTGCACGTCCTCGGGCATGCCCGCGGCGTCGATCTGCTTCTTCAGCTCCTGGAGCTCCGCGCCGGTGTCCTCGTCTTCGCCGAGCTCCTTCTGGATCTGGCGCATCTGCTCGCGCAGCACGTGCTCGCGCTGGCGCTCGTCGAACTCCTTCTTGGTCTTGTCGCCGATCTCCTTGGAGATGCGCAGCACGCCGACGCGCTCGGAGAGCATCGCCAGCACCTTGTCGAGCCGCTGCTTCAGGTCGAACGTTTCCAGCAGGTCCTGCTTCTGCTCGAGCTTGACGTCGATGAGATTGCCGACCATGTCGGCGAGCAGCGCCGGTGAAGTCACGCCCTGTACGACGACCGAGAGCTCCTCCGGGGCATTGGGGAGCAGCTGGATCGCTTCGACGGACTGCGCCTTGAGTTGCAGGAAGCGCGCCTCGATATCCGGCGCGAGCTTGCCTTCCTGCTCGGCGGGCGCTTCGATGTACTGCGCGCGCGCGACCAGGAACGGCCAGCCTTCCAGGAACTCGAGCACCCGGAAGCGGCTCTGGCCCTGCACCACCATGTGGTGCGCGCCTTCGCCGCCGGTGATGTAGCGCACGATCTGGCCGGAGGTGCCGACCCAGTAGAGATCGTCGGGCTTGACGTCGTTCTTCTGCGGATCCTTCTGCAGGAGGAAACCCACCTTGCGCTCGGAACGCACGGCTTCCTGCGCGGCCGCGACCGAGATCGGGCGGCCGACCGTGACCGGCGAAATCACGCCCGGGAACAGCACCGTGTTCCTCATCGGGATGAGGATGAGCGCGTCCTCCGGCAGCGGCTTCAGCGTGCCGCCGCGCGGCCGGTCGGCGGCGGCGGTCGAGACGGCGCCGTTGTCCTGCGACAGCACCTTGGTGTTCATGCGCCTTCCTTCTTCTTGAAGATGAGCGTCAGCACGCCGTCGGCGAGCCGTTTGTCGACGAGCTCGAGCGGCGCGTACGGGTCGCCGAGCGGCAGCGCCACCTGGCGCTCGAAGCGGCCATAGGGAATCTCGATGCGATGCACGTTGAGCGTGTCGCCGCTGCAGGGGAACGCGCGCGCGGCCGAGATGCTGATCCCGCCCGGGCCGATGGCGACGGTGATCGAGTCGGCGGCGACGCCGGGAAGCGCGACATGCACGCGCAGGTGCTCGCCGGTCTCGATGATGTCCACCGGCGGCTCCCAGGCCACCGTGGCATGCTGGAAAAACTGGCGCTGCAGGCGCTCGGCGCGCTCGAG
>DASSLQ010000077.1:0-10751 GCA_035689325.1 Burkholderiales bacterium
ACGGCACGATCGGCAAGCCCGTCACCGCGCTCGTCTCGCGCCATATCACGCGCATGCTCGGCACGAAGATCAGCGGGCGCTCGAAGCTCTCGCCGGCGGCGATGGAGGCGACGCACGATCTCGACTTCGTCTTCTGGTGCCTCGAGCCCGCCAAGCCGGTGCGCGTGTACTCGCAGCAGAACTACGGCGCGATGCGCGTTATGAGCGGCGGCGACGTCCCGGACCAGCAATGGGTGATGGTGACGATGGATAACGGCATGTCCGTCGTGGTCGGCGGCGGCTGGAGCCTGCCGCTCGGCTACCCGAACTTCTCCACCACCTGGATCGAGATGATCGGCACCGACGGCGCGGTGATGGTCGACGACAGCCACCGCGACGTGGTGCTGAACACGGTGCAGAAGGGCATGCAGCTGCCAATGTCGACCATGCCGGGCGAGTTCGTCGACCACACCTACGCGGGCGCGATGGCACCCGAGACGGTTCACTTCCTCGAAGCGGTCGCGTACGACCGCCCGGTGCTCGTCACGCCCGAGCACGCGCGCATGGTGATGGAGGTCTACATCGCCGCCGACATCTCGGCGGAGCGCAACGAGGCGATCACGCTGCCGCTGAAGGCATCGCTGCGCGCCGCAGCCTGACGTTATGGGTTTGTCCTAAATGGCCCGGCGGTCTCCCAAGCGCATCGGCCTCGCCATCATCGGCGCCGGGCGCGTCGGTCTGTTTCGCGGCGAGGTTGCCGCGCGGCATCCGGCGGTCGATTGGATCGGCGTGGCCGACCTGAAGCCCGATCGCGCCAAGCTCGTCGGCGACAAGTGCAAGGCCGAACTCGTGACGCAGGATTTCCGCGCGCTGCTCGCGCGGCCGGAAGTCAGCGCGGCGATCATCGCTACCGATGAGCACCTGCATGTCGATCCGATCCTGGCCGCCGTCGAGCGCAAGCTCGCGCTGCTGATCGAAAAGCCGCTGGCGACCGAGCTCGCAGCGTCCCAGCGGGTGCTCAACGCGATCGCGGCGGCGAAGGTCGATGCTTGCGTCGGCTACACGCAGCGCTTCCGGCGTCGCTGGCTCGCGGCCAAGGAGAAGGTGCGCACCGGCGCGCTCGGCGACGTCACGCTCGTCACCACGCGCGCGTTCATGAACCGGCTGGTAGCGCTCGACAATTACAAGAGGACCAACGATCCCGCGACCATCTCGCCGATGGTGATCTCGGGCACGCACGCGCTCGACATCGTCATGTGGATGATGGAAGCGAAGCGCCCGGTGGAGATCTACGCGCGCTCGGTGGACAGGGCGCTCGGGCCGCTCTGCAAAGGCATCGACGCCACCGCCGGCGTCATCACCTTCGAGGACGGCAGCCTCTACCATGCCGTCATCTCCTGGGCGCTGCCGATCGTGTGGCCGGGCGCGGTCTACAGCCTCGAAGTCGGCATCACCGGCACCGAAGGCGTACTGACGATCGACGATACACATCGCGACATCGTCCTCGCCACCAGCAAGGAAAGCGGCGAAGGCTACGCCCCGGACAGGGCGCGGCGCGTCGACTTCCTCGGCAGCTATCCGCCCGGCGACGTGGCGCTCGGCGAGCTGCGCGGCCCGATGCGCGAGGAGACCGAGCAGTGGCTGAACCGCATCTCCATGGGACTCACCACGCAGCACGCGACCGCGGTCGAAGCGCACAACCGCCTGATGCTCACCAAGGCCTTCGACAAGTCGGCGCGCCTGAAGCGCCCGATCCCGCTGCCGATCGACGCCGAATGATCCGCACACTGCTCGCGCTGCTTATCGCCCCGGCGCTCGCGTTCGCGCAGGCGTATCCAGCGAAGCCGGTGCACATGATCATTCCGTTCGCGCCCGGCGGCGCCTCCGACTTCGTCGGCCGCATCATGCAGCCCAAGCTCGGCGAGCTGCTCGGTCAGCCGATCGTGATCGAGAACCGCGCCGGCGCCGCCGGCAACATCGGCATGGAAGCCGCCGCGCGCGCCGCGCCCGATGGCTACACGATCTATCTCGGCAACATCGGCACGGTGGCGATCAATCCCGCCGTCTTTCCCAAGCTGACGGTGAAGCCGACGAGCGATTTCATCGCCGTCACGCAGGTGGTCGATGTGCCGAGCGTGCTGATCGCTCATACCGGCTTCGCGCCGGCCGGCGTAAAGGAGTTCGTCGCGTACGCGAAAGCGCATCCCGGGCAGCTCAACTACGGCTCGCCGGGCAGCGGCAGCCAGAACCGGCTGGAGATGGAACTGCTGCGCAAGGCCGAAGGCCTCGACATGGTGCACGTTCCCTATAAGGGCGGCGCGGGGCCGGCGGTCGCCGGCATCATGGGCGGCGAGACGCACGTCATGTTCACCACCGCGCCCTCGGCGATGGGGCAGATCAAGGGCGGGAAGGTCAAGCTCTACGCCGTGACGAGCGCGAAGCGCATGGCGCAGCTTCCCGAAGCGCCGACGATGGTCGAGTCGGGCTACGCCGATTTCGTCACCGGCTCCTGGCAGGGCGTGTTCGTGCCCGCCGGCACGCCGCGCGAGATCGTCGCGCGCCTCTACAACGATGTGCGCCAGACGATGGTCGATCGCGAGGTGGCCGAGCGGCTCGGCAAAGGCGGCGTCGAGGTGGTGACGAGCTCATCGTCCCCGGCGTTCGCCGATTTCGTCGCCGCCGAGACGCGCCGCTGGGCGCAGGTGGTCAAGGAGTCGGGCGCTACCGCGGACTAGTTTTCGAAAGGAGCGAGACATGGCAAACGCCGGCATGGTGGCATTGGACTGGCAGCAGCGCATCAACTGGGACCGCGTGCGCAAGTACCGCCTGGAGCGCGCGCGCGAGCGCATGAAGGCGCATGGCCTGGGAGCGATGCTCCTCATGTACGACGAGAACGTGCGCTACGTGACCAGCACGCTCACGCCGGGTTGGAACCGCCTCAAGCCCGGCCTGCGCTACGCCATGCTCTGCGGCGACGACGCGCCGGTGCTCTTCGAGCAGGGCGACATCGGCATGCAGATCCAGCGCCATTCGCCGTGGATCCCGAAGGACCACGTGCGCTGGTCCTATGCCTGGATCAAGGGTGCCGCGGGCCCCGCTTCCACCATGCAGGTGAAGAAGTTCACCAACGCGATCAAGCAGGAAATGAAGAAGGCCAACGTCGCGGGCGCCAAGCTCGGCGTCGACTTCATCGACATCAACATGCTGCGCGTGTTCGAGGACGAGAAGATCACCTGGACCGACGGCATGACGCCGATGATGGAGGCGCGCGCCGTCAAGAACGAGGACGAGCAGGAGGCGCTGCGCATGGTCGGCGCGATCGGCGACGCCGCGCACTGGGAGTTCATGAAATTCCTGAAGCCCGGCCGCACCGAGAACCAGCTCACCGCCCACATCATGGAGTTCCTGTACTCCATCCCGGGGATGGAGGACGTCGAGGACGTCATCGTCTCATCGGGCCCCAATACCTGGCCCAATTGGCGCAACTTCTCCGACCGCATCGTCAAGCCCGGCGACATCGTGTTCATGGACCTCGCCGCGCTCACCTGGAACGGCTACAAGTCCTGCTACTACCGCACCTACTGCGCGGGCAAGGAGCCCTCCAAGGAGCAAAAGGAGATCTACGCCACGGCGCTGAAATGGCTCTACGACTCGATCAAGGCGGTGAAGGTCGGCACCACCACGCGCGAGATCGCCTCCAAATGGCCTTCGGCCAAGGAAGCGTGGGGCTACGAGGAAGAGGACCAGGCGGCGGCGAACCTCTGGGGCCACGGGCTCGGCCTCGCGCAGTACGACCAGCCGGTGATCTCGCGCATCTGGTCGCTCGAGCACCCGATCGAGATCAAGGAAGGCATGGTGTTCGCCCTCGAGACGCAGCACGGCAAGAAGTTCGAATGGGGCGTGCGCATCGAGGAGATGCTGATCGTGCACAAGGACAAGATCGAGATCATCTCCAACTTCCCGGTCGAGCAGATCACGGTGGTCGATCCGATGCCTGGCTATTCGACGCTCGCCGGCCGGTGATGCGCGCCGCGCTCCTCAAGGCGCCGAGAAAATTCGAGCTGGTGGAGCGCGATAAGCCGTGCGCAGGACCGGGCGAGGTGGTGGTGCGCACGGCGGCGACCGCCGTCTGCCACACCGATCTCTCGATCTATACGGGCAGCCATCCGGGCGTGCGCTATCCCGTGGTGATGGGACACGAGTCGACGGGCGTGGTGGAGGCGCTCGGCGAAGGCGTGGCCGGGCTCAAGCCAGGCGAGCACGTCATCATCAATCCGATCATCGCGTGCGGCCAGTGCGATGAATGCCGGCGCGGCGCAGAGAACCGCTGCCGCAATGCGGGCCTTTTCGGCCGCGAGGTCGAAGGCTCGCTCAGCCAGTACGTGAAGCTGCCGGCGCGCTACCTGCATGCGCTGCCGGCGCGCCTGGCGCTCGAGCAGGCGACGCTCATTGAGACGCTCGCCACCGTGCGCCACGCGCAGAGCCGCATCGGCCTCGCGCGCGATGAAGCGGTGGTGGTGCTCGGGCAGGGGACGGCGGGCCTCCTGCACACGCGCCTCGCCGTGCTGAGCGGCGCGAATCCGGTGATCGCCGTGTCGCGTACGCAACGCAAGCTCGACATGGCGGCGCGCATGGGGGCGCACCATGCAGTGAGCGCGAGCGTCGAACAGGCCGTCGGCGAGGTGAGGCGCCTCACCGGCGGCAAAGGCGCCGATGTCGTGATCGATGCTGCCGGCGGTGCCGATTCGCTGAAGAGCGCCATCGACATGCTGCGGCCGGGCGGGCGCCTCTCCGCCTATGCGATCAGCCATGAGCCGGTGCGCGGCGTGAGCACGTTTCCGCTCTACTACGGCGAGATCAGCATCATCGGCTCGCGCGCGCTCACGCGGGCGGACATGGCGCCCGCCATCGAGCTCGTCGCCTCCGGCGCCGTCGACGTCGCCGGCTTCATCAGCGCGCGCTACCCGCTCGCCGGCGCGGCGGAAGCTTTCGAGGAGTACGAGCGCAACCCGGGCCGCATCCTGCGCATCGTCATCGACTCGCAGCCATGAGCCTGGTGGTATCTCTCGAGCTGGCAGCGGATGGGTCGCGTTTCGGCGCCAAGGCGGCACGGCTTGCGCGGCTTGCATGCGCGGGACTGCCGGTTCCCGCGGGTTACTGCATCGATGCGCAGGCCTATCGGCTGCAGCTCGCGCATCTCGGGCTTGAGCGAGCGGCGCGCGGCGTCTTCGCAGCCGCGGAGCGCGCGCAGGCGCGGCGCCATGCGCTCGAGATCAAGCTTCGCTTGATGGAAGGCGAGCTCGCGCCGCAAGTCGAGCGGGCGCTGCGCGAGCTCTGGCCCTTGGTGGGCAAGCCGTGCGCGGTGCGCTCATCGGCCCTGGTAGAGGACGGCGCGGCCGCGAGCTTCGCCGGCCAGTTCCAGAGCTATCTCGGCGTCGAGACGGAGGGAGATTTCTTCACCGCAGCGCGCGCGTGCTGGGCGGCGCTGTGGTCCACGCGCGCGCTGCGCTACTTCGCGACCCACGAGCTCGATCCGGCGGACACGGCGATGGCGCTGCTCGTGCAGCCGCTCGTGCGCGCGCGCGCGGCCGGCGGCGCACTCTCGCGCACGGCCGAGGGCGACATGCTCGTCAACGCCACAGCCGGGCTGGGCGCCGCGGTGGCGCAGGGCGAGGTCGTGCCCGACAGCTATCGACTCGATCGGCGCGGGCGGCTGAAGGAGTCGGTGCTCGGGCGCAAGTATCACGCCGTGGGCTGCGTCCACGGGCGGCGCATGCTCGCGCGCACGCTGCTGGCGGCGCCCTGCGTCTCCGACGATGCGCTTGGCGAGCTCGGCGAGCTCATGCTGAAGGCGGAGGCGCTTTGCGGCGGCCCGGTGGAGATCGAATGGGCGCTCGACGAAGCGGGCGTGCAGCTCCTGCAGGCACGGCCGCTTCGTCTTGCGCCGACCGCGGTGCCCGATGAGATCTGGCTGCAGCATCCGCGCCTGAGCGGTCAGCCCTCGGGCGCGGGCTGGGGCACGGGCCGCGCGTGCGTCGTGAACTGCGAATGCGAGCTTGAGCGCCTTGCGCCCGGCGACGTGCTGGTTACCGCCGCCGCGGGTCCTGCGCTCTCCGACGTGCTGCACAATGTGGCCGGCGTCGTCGCCGAGCTGGGCGGCAGCACTTCGCACCTGGCGTCGCTCGCGCGCGAGCGCGGCATCCCCATGGTGCTCGGCGTACGCGACGCGCTCGAGCGCATTCCCGACGGCGCCATGGTGGCGGTGGACGGCGTCGCCGGTGTCGTGCGCTGGATGCGCGCGTGAAGGTCTACGTTACCCAGCCGGTCGCCGAGCGCGCGCTCGAGCGGCTGCGTGCGCTCGCCGAGGTGCGGGTGAATCCGGATCCGCTGCACATCGTCACCAAGGACGAGCTGCTGGCGGAGGTACGCACGGCCGACGTGCTCTTCTGCCTGCTGCACGACACGGTGGATCGCGATGTGATCGGCGCCAATGCGCAGCTGCGCGCGATCGCCACGATGACCATCACGCCGGCCAACATCGACGTCGCCGAAGCGACCCGCCGGCGCATTCCGGTCACGGTGATCCCGGCGCCGCTGCTCAACGATGCGACTGCAGATCTCGCCTTCGCGCTTCTGCTCGCTGTCGGGCGGCGCGTCGCCGAGGCCGACCGCTTCGTGCGCAGGGGCGCCGTGCTTGGGTCGCAGTCGCGTTATTTCGAGGCGGCCGGCGTCTCCGGCCGCGTGCTCGGCATCCTCGGCATGGGTGGCGTGGGGCGCGCGATGGCGCGGCGCGCGGCGGGCTTTTCCATGCCGGTGCTGTATCACGATCCGCTGCGCCTCGCGCCCGATGAGGAAGCGGCGCTCGGCGTGCGCTGGGTCGGATTCGACGAAGTGCTGGCCAATGCGGATTATGTATCGCTGCACGTAGCGCTCACGGCGCGCACCCGGCACCTGATCGGGGCGCGCGAGTTCGGGCTGATGCGTCGCTCGGCTTACTTCATCAACACGGCGCGCGGCGCGATTGTCGACGAGGCGGCGCTCGTCGCTGCGCTCGCGCAAGGCCGTATCGCGGGCGCCGGGCTCGATGTCTATGAGCACGAGCCGCGCATCGATCCCGCGCTGCGCGCGATGCCGAATGTCGTCCTCACGCCGCACATGGGGAGCGCGGTCAGCAACCTGCGCGAGGCGATGGCGAACGTGGTGGTCGATAACATCCTCGCCATCGCCGCCGGCCGCCGGCCGCCGAACTGCTGGAATCCCGAGGTATACGCCACGAGCAAGGAGAGCGCATGACGGCGAAAGTGGTGCTCACCGATTACGTCTGGGAGTCGCTCGACGTGGAGCGCAAGATCCTCGGCAATCTCGCCGAGCTCGTGCCGCTGCAGACGAAGAAGCCGGAGGAGTTCATCGCCGCGGCGGCCGATTGCGACGCGCTGCTCAACACCTACGCCGGGCCGATCAGCGCCGAGGTGATGGCGCGCATGCCCAAGTGCCGGATCATCGCGCGCTACGGCATCGGCGTGGACACGATCGATCTCGAGGCGGCGACGCGCGCCGGCATCATCGTCACGAACAATCCGACCTACTGCATCGAGGAAGTCGCCGAGCATACGATGGCACTCGTCCTTGCCTGCGCGCGCAAGACGGCGTTCTACGACCGCCTGGTGCGCGGCGGGCGCTGGCAGGTGCCGCCGGGCAAGCCCATGCACCGCATGGTCGGCGCGACGCTCGGGCTCGTGGGCTTCGGCAACATCGCGCGCCAGGTAGCGGTCCGCGCCGCGGCCTTCGGCATGCGCGTGCTGTTCTTCGATCCCTTCGTCGTGAGCGGCACCGCAGGCGCCAACAAGGTGGAGCTCGCCGAGCTGCTGGGCGAATCGGACTACGTGTCGCTGCATCCGCCGCTCACGCCGCAGACGCGCAAGATGATGAACGATGAGACGTTCACGAAAATGAAGCCGAGCGCCTTCCTGATCAACTGCTCGCGCGGGCCGATCGTCGACACCGAGGCGCTGGTGCGCGCGCTGGATGCGAAGCGCATCGCCGGCTGCGCGCTCGACACGGTGGATCCCGAGCCGCTGCCCGATCCGCATCCGCTGCGCGGGCGCGAGAACGTCATCGTCACGCCGCACGCCGCGTGGTACAGCGAACAGGCGATGCGCGGCCTGCAGGCGGGCGCGCCGGGCGAGGTGCGGCGCGTGCTCTCGGGCGAGTGGCCGGTGAACGTGGTGAACCGCGATGTGAAAGGGAGGAACCGTGCAGGCTTATAAGCGCGCCTTGATCGTTGTCTGCGCATTGCTGCTCAGCGCCAATGCGCTCGCGCAGGGCAAGTGGGTGAAGCTCGCCGCCTTTCCGGAGCCCGCCGAGGAGCTGCTCGGCGCAGCGGCCAACGGCAAGCTCTACGTCTTCTGCGGGCTCGCGCCGGGCTGGAAGCCGATCGGCATGGTCTATGAGTACGATCCGGCGACGGACAAGTGGACGAAGAAGAAGCCGATGCCGCTCGCTTCGCACCATGTGTCCTTCACCGAGCACAAGGGAAAGATCTACGCCTTCGGCGGCTTCGTGCTGCCGCAGTCCGGGCCGCCCGCCTGGGTGCCGATCGACAACGCCTGGGAATACGACCCCGCGGCGGACACCTGGCGCGCGCTCGCGCCGCTACCGACCAGGCGCGGCTCGCCCGTGGCGGTGAGCGTCGGCGAGAAGATCTACGTCATCGGCGGTGCCGCCACGCTGCCCGGAGCCGATGCGGTGCACCCGGCGCGTCCGCACTCTTCGGTGGGCGCGGTTGAAGAGTACGACCCGGCGGCCAATGTGTGGCGCGCGCGCGCGCCGCTGCCGACGCCGCGCAACCACGCGGTTGGCGCCGCCGTGAACGGCAAGATCTACGTCATCGGCGGGCGCGTCGGCGGCGCCTTCGTCTCGAGCGGCTCGAGCAACGTCGGCGTGGTGGAAGAATACGATCCGGCGGCCGACCGCTGGGGCGCGCCGAAAGCGCGCATGCCGAGCGCGCGCAGCGCGATGGCGGCGGGCGCGTACGGCGGCAGGATCTACGTCGCGGGCGGCGAGGGGCAGGACGACCGCAGCATGTTCACCTGGCGCGCGCTGGAGGCTTACGATCCGGCGAGCAACTCGTGGAGCGCGCTGCCGTCGATGCCGGTCTCGCGCCACGGCCTCGCCGGCGCGGTGGTCGGCAAACGCCTGCACATGGTGAGTGGCGACGTGCAGTCGGCCGGAACCGGCGTGCAGGTACACACCGATTCGCACGACGCGTTCGAGTTCTGAAGCTCGGCACCTTCATGATGCCGCTGCACCCGCCGCAGCGGCCGCCGTGGCAGACCTACCTCGAGGACCGCGAGGCGATCCTGCTCGCCGACCGGCTCGGCTATTGCGAAGCCCTCGTCGGCGAGCACGTCACCGATCTCGCCGAAAACGTCACCTCATCGCTCATCTTCCTCGCGAGCCTGGCGCACGACACCAAACACATCGTGCTCGGCACCGGCACGGTCAACATGGCGAACGCGCATCCCGCGGCCATCGCGGCGCAGGTGGCGATGGTGGATCACCTTCTGCGCGGCCGCTTCATCATGGGCGTCAGCCCCGGCGCGCTCCTGTCCGACGCCGAAGTGTTTGGACACTACCAGAAGGACCGCAACGCCATGTTCCTCGAGTCGATCAACATGGTGCTCGAGATCTGGGCGAGGGATGCGCCCTACGAGCTGCACGGGAATTTCTTCAGCGTCACGACCAGGCATTCCATGATCCCGGACGTCGGACAGGGCACGATCATCAAGCCCTACCAGCAGCCGCATCCGCCGATCCTCGTCACCGCCGTGGCTCCGCACTCCAGGGGCGTGACCGAGGCCGCGAAGCGCGGCTGGACGCCGATCTCGGCCAACTTCCTGCTCCCCGAATGGGTATCGACCCATTGGACGCGCTACCTCGAAGGCTGCAACGCCGCCGGCAGGAAAGCCGATCCCGCCGATTGGCGCGTCGCCAAGTCCATCTTCGTCGCCGATGACGAGCGCGTGGCGAAGCGCTATGGCCACGGGGCCGAGGGGCCTTACCACTTCTACTACGGCCAGCTCATCCGCAAGCTCAAGTTCGCCGGGCGCGCGAACGTCTTCAAGCTCGATCTCGCCGAGCCGGATGCATCCATTACTGCCGAGCGCATGACGCCGCGCCTGGTGATCGCCGGCACGGTGGACAGCGTGGTCGAGCAGATCCTCGCCTTCCGCGACCAGATCGGCCCGTTCGGCACGCTGTACTATCCGTGCCACGACTGGCTCGATCCGCAGCTCGGCAAGCGCTCGATGCAGCTGATGGCCGAGCAGGTGATGCCGAAGGTGAACGCCGCGCTCAAGGAGTAGCGATGCGCAAGCACATCATGAATATCGCCGAGGTCGAGCTGCAGCCGCGGCCGCCGCAGTTTGCGCCGACCGGCCGCGCCGCCGAGCGCTACGAGGCGCGCGTCGGCATGATCGCGCCGAAGATAGGCGCAAAGAAGCTCGGCTACAACCTCACCGCCGTGCCGCCAGGGAAGCGGGCCTACCCGTTCCACAGCCATCGCGTGCAGGAGGAGATGTTCTACGTGATCGAGGGCACGGGCGAAGTGCGCATCGGTGGCGAAACGTTCCCGATCGGCGCCGGCGACATCATCGCCTGCCCGACCGGCGGGCCGGAGACCGCGCACCAGATCGTCAACACGGGAAAGACGGAGCTACGCTACCTCTCGGTCAGCACGAAGGAGCCGACGGAGATCTGCGAGTATCCGGACA
>DASSLQ010000078.1:0-5886 GCA_035689325.1 Burkholderiales bacterium
GGCAATCGTCAACGTCGCCGCGGTGGCTGATCCCGACGAGCCGATCGCGCTCGATGCGCTGCTCGTCGACCGCCGGCATGACGGCGAGGCAACCCCGCTCGAGAAGCCGCAGTGGGTGCAGCTCGGCATGATCGCCGCCCTGGTGATCGCGCTCATGGCGCTGTGGCGCTGGACGCCGCTCGCGCATACCGTGAGCCCCGAAGCCGTGATCGGCTGGGCGCAGGATTTCGGCAGCCGCTGGTGGGCGCCGATCGTCGTGATGCTGGTTTACACCCCGGCGTGCCTGGTCATGTTCCCACGCCCGCTCATCACGCTCGCCGCCGTCATCGCCTTCGGGCCGTGGCTCGGCTTCGGCTATGCGCTCGTCGGTATCTGCGCCTCCGCGGTCGTCACCTACTACATCGGCCGGCGCATGAAGCGCGACACTGTGCGCCGGCTCGCGGGGCCGCAGCTCGATCGCATGATCGAGGTGCTGAAGAAGTACGGCCTGCTCGCGATGACGCTGCTCAGGCTCGTGCCGATCGCGCCCTTCGCGGTGGAAAGCATCGTCGCGGGCGCGATCCACATGCGGCTCTGGCACGTGGTGGCGGGCACCGCCATCGGGCTTCTCCCCGGCACGCTCGCCACCACCATCTTCGGCGACGCCATCGAGACGGCGCTGACCGGCGGGGGACCGGTCAACTGGTGGCTGGTCGGCATCGCCGTGGGACTGCTCGGCGGCGGCATCGTCGCGGTGAAGCGCTGGTTCATGCGAATGAGCCGCCGCATCCACGCCGTCGAGGATGAGCAGGCAGGCCGAGAGCCTCGCTAACTGGCAGGCGCTCTCGGACCAGCTTCCCGAGAGCTGCCTGCGCATCGCTTCCTACAACGTCCACGGCTGCATCGGCACGGACGGCAGGAAGGACGCCGCGCGCATTGCCGCGGTGATCCGCGAGCTCGAATGCGACACCATCGGGCTGCAGGAAGTCGATTACCGCCTGGACTACATCGGCGGGCGCCTGGGGATGCAGGCGGTGCCCGGCCTGACGCTCGCGCGCCACGACGGCCCGTTCGGCAACGCGCTCTTGACCCGTCGCAAAGTGCTGGAGGTGCGCCGCCTCGCGCTCGGCTACGGCCGGCGCGAGCCGCGCAACGCGCTCGACGTCGACCTCGAGGTGAGCGGGCAGCGCCTGCGCGTGATCGTCACGCACCTCGGCCTGTTCGCCGCCGAGCGCCGCTGGCAGGTGAAGAAGCTGCTCGATCTCCTGCGCCAGACGCCGGCGCACGAGCGCGTCGTCGTGCTGGGCGACATCAACGAGTGGCTGCCGCTCAGCCGGCCGCTGCGCTGGATGAATTCGCTCCTCGGCCGCTCGGTGGCCGAGCGCTCGTTCCCGTCCAGATGGCCGCTCGTTGCGCTCGATCGGGTCTGGGTGCGACCCCGGCCGGCGCTGCTGGCGCTCAAAGCCCACCGCTCGGCGCTCGCCGAGATCGCCTCGGATCACCTGCCGGTGAAAGCGATCGTCGCCACGCAGCACCTGCGCTGGGAGCACCACGCGCTCGCGCACGAGCGCCACCTGCGCGCGGTCGGCGAACAGTGAATACGTCGCTCCCGCGAAAGCGGGGGTCCAGGTTTCTTTCGAGGAATGATGGGTTCCCGCGTTCGCGGGAACGACGGCTTATTTGTTTCTCGGCGCCGTTCCACCCACCGCGGCCGACGGCTCTTTCTTCTTCGTCGCGACCCGCACCTTGACCTTCTTCAGGTTCGCGAACTCCTTGCGCGAAAGCTTGCCATCGTGGTTCTTGTCGCCCTTGTCAAAGCGCTTCACGACCTCCTCGTTCCCGGCGGCCTCGGCGAGCGAGACGTAGCCGTCGCCGTCCAGGTCCAGGGAGTCGAAGTACTTGTCCGTCGCGCTTTGCGACTGGGCCAAGGCGCCGCCGGCGGCAAGTGCGATGCACAAAGCGGCGATGCGCTTCATGGCGGGTCGGTTGCACCTTTCGTGCCCGCACATCTGGTTACACATTGATGCAGCAGCCCTGACGGGCGGGGTCTACAGTGGGCCGCATGAAACGGCTCATCCGCATCTTCGTCGGCCTGGTGATCGCGCTCGGCGCGCTGAATGCGCACGCGCGCATCTACAACCAGGCGGAGCTCGATGCGCTGCTTGCGCCGATCGCGCTCTACCCCGACCCGCTGCTCAACAACATCCTCGATGCCGCGCGCTATCCGGACGACGTGATGGCGGCAGCCGACTGGTCGCGCGCCAACCCGGGCATGCAGGGCGACGCGGCGCTGCAGGCGGTGGAAGGCGCGCCCTGGGCGCCGAGCGTCAAGTCGCTGGTCGCCTATCCCGACGTGCTCGCGCGGATGGTGGAGAGCCCGCAGTGGCTCGCCGACCTCGGCGACGCGTACGCGACGCACGGCCCATATATCCAGAGCACGATCCAGCAGCTGCGCGCCCGCGCGCAGTCGAGCGGTTACCTGCAAAGCGACGCCAACCAGAACGTGTACGAGCAGGCCGGGCAGATCTACGTCCAGCCCGTGTATCCGACCGTGGTGTACGTGCCCTACTACAACCCGTTCGTCGTCTACGGCACGTGGTGGTGGCCGGCGTACCGGCCGTGGGCGTTCCGGCCCTTCTATGCGCACCCGGTCGTCGTGACGCGCGTCGTGCGGCCGGTGCACTACACGGTGACGCCGTATCACTCTGTTCCCGAAGCGCGGCGCATGCCGATCGTCGGCAGCCCGCCGCGCCTCGGGCACCCGGAGATCGCGCCGCCGCAGCGGTTCGTGGACCGTGCGCGCGCATTGGGTCCGCGCGCGGAAGGCACGCCGAACCGTCCGATGCCGGAGTCGCGCCGCATGCCAATCGTCCGGAGCACGCCGCCGGTGGCGCAACCGTCGGCGATGCAGCCGCCGCGCTTCGCCGAGCACCGGCCGCAATTCGCGCAAAGCGCGCCGCAGATGCACAGCAGGCCGGCGCCGCAGATGCATCAAATGCCCGCGCCGCAGATCCGCATGAGCGAGCGCCCGAACGCTGTCGGCCATTCGGGCAGCGCGCAGGCGAACGGCAACCGCGGCGGCGGCGGCTGGAAGCATCACGGCTGAAGTAGACTTCCTCCGCCCGGAGGAAGTCCATGATCATCGAGACGCCAGAGGACGTCACGGCGGCGGTGCTGCAGGAGATGCATCGTACGCCGGAGGCGCGCACGCGCGAGCTGCTCGCGCTGCTGGTCAAGCATCTGCATGCGTTCGTGCGCGAAGCGCGGCTCACCGAGCGCGAATTCCAGGAGGCAATCGGCCATATCAACGCCATCGGCAAGCGCACCACGCCGAGCCACAACGAAGCGATGCTGCTTGCCGGCGCGCTCGGCGTCTCGAACCTCGTGTGCCTCATCAACAACGGCGCGCACGGCACGAGAGCCACGCAGGCGAATAACCTCGGGCCGTTCTATCGCGCCGACGCGCCGCGCTGCACTGACGGTGCTTCCATCGTGCGCTCTCCCACCGCCGGTGCTCCATTGTCGTTCCATGGGTGCGTCACGGACATGGACGGCAAGCCCATCGCCGGCGCCGACGTGCACGTGTGGCAATCCTCCCCCGCCGGCCTCTACGAGAACCAGGACCCGACGCAGGCGGAGATGAACCTGCGCGGCATCTTCACCACGCTTGCAGACGGCTCTTTCTCGTTGCGCAGCGTGAAGCCCGCCGGCTACCCGGTGCCGGTCGACGGCCCGACGGGCGTGCTGCTCGCCGCGCAAAGGCGCCACAACATGCGCCCGGCGCACCTGCATTTCCTCATCCACAAGCCGGGCTACAAGACCATCGCCTCGCAGGTCTACGATCCCGAGGACCCGCACCTCGAGACCGACTCGCAGTTCGGCGTGACGCGCGCGCTGATCGGCGACTTCGTAAAGGAGGGCGACGGCTACCGCCTGGAGTTCACCTTCCAGCTCGAGCGCGGCGAGGCCCGGCTGCCGCAGGCGCCGATCACTCAAAAAGTCGCCGCTTAGTGCCGCGCGTCGTCCGCGAAACGCTGATCTCGATCCGCGATCTCCTGATCGCGTTCGGGCCGTTCATCGTCATCGGCATCGCGCTGCTGGTCGTGGCCTACTGGCTGCTCGATCCGACGCCGCCACGCCGCGTGGTGCTCGCCACCGGCCCGGAAAACAGCGCCTACGCCGAGTTCGGCAAGCGCTACGCCGAGGACCTCAAGCGCTACCGCATCCAGGTCGAGCTGCGCAATACCATCGGCTCGCGCGACAACCTCGTGCTGCTGCGCGACCCGAAGCAGCACGTCGACCTCGCGTTCGTGCAGGGCGGCGCGAGCGAGACCCTCCGCGACGATGGCGAGGAGCACGAGCCGGTCGTCTCGCTCGGCAGCCTCTTCTACGAGCCGGTGTGGATCTTCTACCGCGCGGACAGCCTGCCGAAGTTCATCTCGCTCGGGCAGCTCCACGGCAAGCGCGTCAACATCGGCGCGCGCGGCAGCGGCACGCCCGGACTCTTCATGCGCCTTCTCGCCGCCAACCAGATGGAGCGCGAGGACCTGCGGCGCTCGATGCTGCCCGAGACCGAGGCCGTGGTCGCGCTGCTCGATGGCAAGCTCGACGCCATCGTGCTCGTCTCGGCGCCGGAAGCGCCGATGGTGCAGATGCTGCTGCAGACGCCCGGCATCCGTCTCTTCGAGTTCACCAACGCCGAAGCCTATGCGCGCCGCTATCGCTTCATCAGCCCGGTGGTCCTGCCGCGCGGCGTCGCGCACCTCGCGCTCGATGTGCCGAACCACGACCTGCAGCTCGTTGCCGCCACCACCTCGCTCGTCGCGCGCGAGGACACGCATCCGGCGATCATCGAGCTCTTCGTGCAGGCCGCCTCGCGCATCCACAGCGGCCCGGGCTGGATCGCGCGCGCCGGCCAGTTCCCGAGCCCGGCGCAGAACGAGTTCGCGCTCGCCAAGGACGCCGAGCGCTTCTACCGCACCGGCCCGCCGCTCCTGCAGCGCTATCTGCCCTTCTGGCTCGCCAACCTGATCGACCGCATGTGGGTGGCGCTCTTCTCGATCGTCGCCGTGCTGATCCCGATCTCGCGCATGGTGCCGCCGCTCTACCGCTTCCGCGTGCGCTCGCGCATCTTCCGCTGGTACCGCAACCTGCGCGTCATCGAGCACGAGCTCGAAGACAACGAGCGCTCGCGCGAGGAGCTCCTCTCATCGCTCGACAAGCTCGAGACGCGCGTCGCCTCGATCACCGTGCCGCTCGCCTACGCCGACGAGCTCTACGCGCTGCGCCAGCACATCGGCCTCGTGCGCGCCCGGTTGCGCGCATCTACTGGCGAACGGGATTCCGCTCCCGAATCAGCGCGTTGATCCGTTTCGCGCCGGATAACATGGCGCGCGCGGTCTTGGAGGCTGATTGCTATCGGTTTAATCCCGCCTGGCGCGATCGCCGACTTATGATAGACGGCATTTCTTCTGATGATTTCACGCTAGGCATCATCGAATGGCGGTCGAAGTGAGTTTGCGCTCAATCATTACCTGCCCCGCGTGCGGAGCCACAGCGGACGAGCAAATGCCAACTGACGCGTGCCTGTTCTTTTATGAGTGCAAACAGTGTCGAAAGCTGTTGCGTCCCAGGAGCGGCGACTGTTGCGTCTTCTGCTCTTACGGTAGCGTCAAATGTCCGCCTGTTCAGCTCGCGAAAGGTTGCTGTGGCTGATTGGGAAGCTCCTGGTAATCAGCTCGCTACGCGGCGCATGCGGCGCGGCAAAACGCGGACTATAAGGACTTCCCCTTAGAAGCAATTCCGTTGATGAAGGTCGGACTGCGTCACTATAACCGGCCTGTTTGTGAGCGGATTTGCTCTGGCCCCGATGAAAGCCGCGCGCCCGGACCTCTCTCGTTAGTCGGC
>DASSLQ010000079.1:0-11162 GCA_035689325.1 Burkholderiales bacterium
AACGCCTCCGAGGTCTTCACCGCCACGGCCGCGGGCGACCGCGTCCTCTTCCAGCGCACGGACCCCGGCCCCTTCTCGATCGACATCGGCACCTCCGAGTCCCTGGTCGTCAACATGAACGGCGGCGACGACTCCTTCACGGCGGCCGGCATCCTGATGCCGGTGACCGTGGACGGCGGGGCCGGCAACGACGCCATTATCGGCGGGGCCGGCAACGATTCGCTCCTGGGCGGCGACGGCAACGACTTCATCGACGGCAACCAGGGCGCCGACAGCGCCTTCCTCGGCGCCGGCGACGACACCTTCCAGTGGGATCCGGGTGACGGCAGCGACCTGGTCGAAGGCCAGGACGGCTTCGACACATTGCTCTTCAACGGCGCCAACATCGCCGAGCAGATGGACGTGCTGGCGAACGGCCAGCGAACCCTCTTTACGCGCAACATCGGCAACATCGCCATGGACCTGAACGGCATCGAGCGCATCAATGTCAACGCGCTCGGCGGCGCCGACATCATCACGGTGCATGATCTCAGCGGCACCAGTGTGACCGAGGTCGACGTGAACCTCGCCGCTGCAGGTGGCGGCGGCGACGGCGCGGCCGACCAGCTGATCGTCCAGGGCACGAGCGGCGATGACGTGATCCATGTCGAGACGAACGGCACCTCGGCCAGCGTTACGGGTCTGGCGGCGGTTACCAATGTCACCAACCTCGAGGCGATCGATCAGTTGACCGTCCACGGCGGTGATGGCGATGACGTCATCTTTGGCGGCGACGGCAACGACTTCGTCGCTGGAGACAAGGGTGCGGATACCGCCTTCCTCGGCGCCGGCGACGATACGTTCCAGTGGAATCCGGGCGATGGCAGCGACGTGGTCGAGGGCCAGGACGGCTTCGATACCCTGGTGTTCAACGGCGCCAATATCGCCGAACAGGTCGATGTGCAGGCGAACGGGACGCGCACGCTCTTCACGCGCGACATCGGCAACATCAACATGGATCTGAACGGCATGGAGCGCATCGACTTCAATGCACTCGGTGGCGCGGACAACGTCACGGTGCGCGATATGACCGGCACCGGCGTGACCGAGGTCAACGTCAATCTCGCCGGCACGCTCGGCGGAGTCACCGGTGATGGCACGGCCGACCACGTTACCGTCGAGGCCACGAGCGGCAATGACGTAGTCGTGATCGCGGGCGACGCGTCCGGCGTGTCGGTAGTCGGGCTTGCTGCGCAGGTAAACATTGCCGGCGCGGACGGCGGTCTCGACACACTCGAGGTTCACGGTGGCGACGGCGACGATGTGCTCGACGCATCGCAACTCGCAGCCGGGGCGATCGGCGTGGTGCTCGACGGTGGCACGGGCAACGACCTTATCCTCGGCAGCGCGGGCGATGATGTGCTCCGGGGCGGCGAGGGCGACGACATCATCGTCGGCGGCGGCGGCCACGACACCATCGATGCCGGCCCGGGCCAGAATGTCGTGATCGCAGACTTTACGTCGGGAGAAGACCGGATCGACCTGCGGAGCATCGCGGGTGCGCACGACTTCGCCTGGGTGCAGGCGCACGCGACGGACGTCAACGGCAGTGCCGTCATCGACGTCGGCGACGGCGCCGACGTGACGCTGGAAAACGTGAGCATCGACTCGCTGCACGCGAGCGATTTCCTCCTCGCCTGAGCAAGACGGAAGAGCGACGCCCGGCCCCGGCCGGGCGTTGCCTTTTCTAGGCGCGCTGCTCGAGCCGGACCGGGATGCGGCGCGGGCCGAACGGCCGCTCGAATTTCCCGAAGCGACCGGCAATGGGCGTACCGCAGTGCTCGCAGGTGCCGTCGGGCCGCACGTGATACGCGCCGATGCGATACCAGTCGCGCTCGATCGCCACCTTGTCGCACGACGGGCAGTAGGTCGAGCCGCCCGCGCTGTCGTGCACGTTGCCGGTATAGACGTAGTTGAGGCCGGCGAGCTGGCCGATCTCGCGCGCGCGCGTGAGCGTCGCCGCCGGTGTCGCCGGGATGTCCGTCATCTTCCAGTCGGGATGAAAGGCGGTGAAGTGCAGCGGCACGTCGGGGCCGAGGTTCTGGCGGATCCATTTGCACTCGGCGCGGAGCTCCTCGTCGGAATCGTTCTTGCCAGGGATTAGCAGCGTGGTGATCTCGGTCCACACGTTCGTCTCCTTCACCAGGTAGACGAGCGTGTCGAGCACCGGCTGCAGGCGTCCGCCGCAGATCTTGAAATAGAAGTCGTCGGTAAACGCCTTCAGGTCGACGTTCGCCGCATCCATCTTTGCGTAGAACTCGCGCCGCGCCTGCTCGTGGATGTAGCCGGCGGTGACCGCCACGGCCTGGACGCCCTTCGCGTGGCAGGCGTCGGCGATGTCCATCGCGTACTCGGCGAAGATCACCGGATCGTTGTAGGTAAAGGCCACCGACTTGCAGCCGAGCTTCACCGCCGCGTTGGCGATCGCGTCCGGGCTCGCCTCGTCCTGCAGGCGGTCCATCTCGCGCGACTTGGAGATGTCCCAGTTCTGGCAGAACTTGCACGCGAGGTTGCAGCCCGCGGTGCCGAACGAGAGGATCGAGCTGCCCGGGTAGAAATGGTTGAGCGGCTTCTTCTCGACCGGATCGATGCAGAACCCCGAGGAGCGGCCGTAGGTGGTGAGCACCATGCGGCCAGCTTCCATCTTGCGCACGAAGCACAGGCCACGCTGGCCTTCGTGCAGGCGGCAGTCGCGCGGGCAGAGATCGCACTGCACGCGACCATCGGGCAGCGTGTGCCACCAGCGCCCCGGATAGTTCGTCACTCGGTCCATTTCATTACCCGGTAGCGCGAGACCCTGCAGCGTGCGAGGCGCACGCTGTCCGACAATCCGGCCTTGCGCGCAAGCTCGCGCAGGAACTGGCGCTTGTCGCTGATCGCTTCCCAGACCTGCGGCAGATAAGTGGCACGACGGCCTTCATGCTCGAGGATCACGCCGTCTTCGCCCGGCTTGAGCTGCGCAAGCAGGTCCTCCTCGTCAGCGAAGCGCATCGGCTTCGCCGCGGAAAGCAGTGATACTTCCACGCGAACACCCGGCCACTCGGCGCTCGTCATCGACGGAAAGCGCGGATCGCGAAACGCCGCGGCAATCGCGTTCTCGGCGACGTCGACGCCCAGCGGCCGCTGCGCCTGCAGGCTGCCGATGCAGCCGCGCAGCATGCCGTCGCGTGTCAGCGTCACGAAGGTCGCGCCGGCCTGGCGCAGCCACGCGGCATCGAGGGTCGGCGCGGCACCGAAGAGTTTGGCTTCAACAGCCGCGCGCGCGATGCCGAGGAGCGTGCTGCCCGCCTGGTCGAGCGAAAGATCGCTCCCCGGCTCGTACAGCGCGAACGATGAATAGCCGACCACCTGGCCCTTGCCGCCGGCGGTATCACCCGAATTGCACGCGGCAAGGAGCCTTATCGACAGCTTGCGCTCGCTGGCGCTAGCGAGGAAGCCGTTGAGCGGCGTCGCGCCGCAGGCCTCGTGGTGATCGAGGTCGGTGGCGAAAGCTGCGATGCGCGACACCGTGGCGCGGTCGATCTCGCAGGCGCGGGGGTACGGGTGATAGTGCGAGAGGTCGGTCGAGATGACGATCAACGTCTCGGGACCGCCCCAGAGGCGCTCGATCACCTGCGCCACCTCGGCTACCGTGGCGTCGCCTACCGCGAAGGGCGCGAGCGTGAACTCGCCGAGCTGGCGCTGCAGGAACGGCAGCTGGACTTCGAGCGCGTGCTCCTGCAGATGCGCGAGATCGCTCGCTACGACCTGCGGCAGCTCACGCGCCGAGGCAAGTGCCGCCCGGTCGAGGGCGATGTTGCCAAGCGGCGTCGCGAACGCGTCCGCCGTGGGAACGGCGAGCCCGCGGACCGGCACGCGGTGCACCGGGCCGAGCAGCACCACACGCCGCACCATGCCACGCGCGGCACCGAGCTCCTCGTAGGCGTGCGCGGCCACGGGGCCGGAGTAGATGTAGCCGGCGTGCGGCACGACCAGCGCCTTGGGAAAGCCCAGGCGCGGCGCCGTCGTATCGATGCCGCCGAGAAGCTCGTCGAGCTCGGCATTGAGACTGCGCGGGTCGGCCGGATAGAACATCCCGGCGACGGCCGCGGCACGGACGGAAGCCATACCCTTATTTAGGGGCGGCGCGGCGCAGAGTCAAGAAGCTCGAGCACGCCGGCGAGAGCGCGCTCGACCGACTGCCGGCGCACCGCCTCGCGCTCGCCGGCAAGATGGCGCGTCTCGCTGCGGGCTGCGCCGCCCTTCACTGCCCAGGCGAAGCACACCGTGCCGACGGGCTTGTCGGGGGTACCGCCGCTCGGCCCGGCGATACCGGTAATCGCGAGCGCGATGGCGGCGCGGCTGTGGCTAAGCGCGCCGAGCGCCATTTCACGCGCCGTCTCCTCGCTCACGGCGCCGTGGCGCGCCAGCGTCCCGGGACGCACGCCGAGCATCTCCTCCTTGGCGGCATTCGAGTAAGTGACGAAGCCGCGCTCGAACCAGTTGGAGGATCCGGCGAGCGCGGTAAGCGCCTGCGCCGCCCAGCCGCCAGTACAGGACTCCGCCGTCGCCAGCATCTCGCCGCGCGCCATCAGCCGCTCGGCGATGCTTTGCGCGAGGTCCTTCATGCGAGCAACCGCTTGGCGGCGGCCAGCACGAGCAGCGTGTATCCGGCGGCGAGCAGGTCGTCGATCATGACGCCGAAGCCGCCGTGGTAGCGGCGCTCGAGCGTGCGGATCGGCGGCGGCTTGGCGATGTCAAAAAAGCGGAACAGCAGGAACGCGGCGGCCTGCCAGCCAAGCGCGCGCGGCACGACCGCGAGGACCAGGAGAAAGGCGACGATCTCGTCCCAGACCATCGCGCGATGGTCGGCGACACCGAGGTGGCGGCCCGTCAGCGCGCAGGCCCAGACGCCGAGCGCAAAGAGCGGCGCGATGGCTGCCGCGAGCAGCCCCGCCGGCATCACCGTCACCGCGTACCAACCGAGCGGCCACGCTAGCAGCGTGCCGACCGTGCCGGGCGCGTACGGCGAAAGCCCGGCGCCGAAGCCGAGCGCGATGGCATGCGCCGGGTGCGAGAACGCGAACCCGGGCGAGGGCTGCGCGATGATCATGCGCTCCCATCGAAGTGGTCGTAGCCGCCGCGATGCGACATCGGCGCGCCACGCGCGTCGCGCACCACGAGATGCGGCGCGCCCGCCTCGATGGTGCCGATGCGCGTGAGCGCAAGCCCCAGCTCCCGCGAGAGCGCATCCAGGGCGGTGCGCTCGTCGCTCGCGGCGGTGAAGACCAGCTCGTAATCGTCGCCGCCCGAGAGCACGCAGTCGCGCTCGAGCCCGGCGTCGCCGATGCCGGCGAAGGCTGCAGCGCGCGGGATGCGCGCGTAGTCGATCACCGCGCCGACGCGCGAGCGCTCGAGGATGTGGCCGAGGTCGCCCACCAGTCCGTCGGATACGTCGATCGCGGCGCGCGCGATGCCGCGCAGGCGCTCGCCGAGCTCGACGCGCGGCTCGGGCTCGTGCAGGCGGCGCGCAAGCTCGGGGAACTGCGTCGGTCCGTCCGGCCAATGCAGCGCGAGCGCCGCACCGCCGAGCTCACCGGAGACCCAGATGTCGTCGCCCGCGCGCGCGCCGCTGCGATAGAGCGCAACGCCGGCAGGCACTTCGCCGATCGCGACGATGCTGATCGTGCGCAGCGGCGAGCGTGTGGTGTCGCCGCCGATCAGCTCGACGCCGAAGCGCTCTGCAAGCGCGAATAGGCCGGCCGAGAACTGCGCGAGCCAGTCCTCTTCGGCCGCCGGCAGGCCGAGCGCGAGCAGCGCCCAGCGCGGCGCGGCGCCCATCGCGGCGAGGTCCGACAGGTTCACCGCGAGCGCCTTGTGCCCGAGAGAGCGCGGCGCGGCGTGCGCGGCGAAGTGGCGCCCTTCCACCAGCATGTCGGTGGTGAGCGCGAGGTCGAGGCCGGCGTTCGGACGCAGCAGCGCGCAATCGTCGCCGATGCCGAGCAGCGCGCCACCGTCCGTATTGCGGGTCGGGCGCGCGAAGTATCGCGCGATGAGCTCGAACTCGGTCAGGCGGGATTGCGCGCGCGCGCCACTTCGTCGGGACGCAGGCGCGCGGCGACCTTTTCGAGCACGCCGTTCACGAAGCGGTGGCCTTCGGCGGCGCCGTAGCTCTTGCCCAGCTCGATCGCCTCGTTCACCACCACCTTGAACGGCGTTTCCGGATACGCCAGCAGCTCGAGGGTGCCGATGTAGAGAATGGAGCGCTCCACCGGCGAGAGCCGGGCGAACTCGCGATCCAGGTGCGGCGCGATGAGGCGCTCGAGCTCGGCGACCCGGTCGCGTACGCCGCGCACCAGCGCCTCGGCGAAAGCGCGGTCGGCCTTGTCCTCGGCCTCGAGCGTGCGCGCTTCATCGAGCGGGTCGCCGCCCGAGAGCTGCCAGGCGTAGAGCGCCTGCAAAGCGAGCTCGCGCGCCTGGCGCCTAGCGCTCTTCATGGAAGCTCTTCCTGAGTTTCGCCATCTCCAGCGCCACGCGCACCGCCTCGGCGCCCTTTTCGAGCCGCGCCTCGGCCTGCGCTTCGTCCTCGGTCGTGAGGATGCCGTTGGCAATCGGCAGGCCGGACTCCAGCGCGACCTCCATGACCCCGCGCGCCGACTCGTTCGACACCACCTCGAAGTGATAGGTCTCGCCGCGGATCACGGCGCCGAGCGCCACCAGCGCGTCGTAGCGGCCGCTTTGCGCGAGCCACTGCAGCGCGAGCGGAATCTCGAGCGCGCCGGGCACCGACAGCACGCGCGTCTCGGCGCCGAGCTTGCGCGCCTCCTGCTCGGCGCGCGCGAGCAGCCTTGTAGCGAGTGCCTCGTTGAACCGGCTCGCCACGATCCCGAGTCGCATGGCGCTAGCGGCCGCGCGCTGGACGGTTGACGTAGCCGGTGACTTCGAGCCCGAAGCCCGCCATGCTCGGCATCTTGCGCGGAGCGGCCATCAGCCGCATGCGCCCGATGCCGAGGTCGCGCAGGATCTGCGCGCCGATGCCGTAAACGCGCAGGTCGACCGAGCGTCCGGCCGCCGGACGCTGCTCGTCTAGGCGCGCCTGCAGCGCATCGGTGCTCTGCGTGCAGTTGAGCAGCACCATCGCGCCCTCGCCCGCTTCGCGGATCGCCGCGAGCGCTTCGCCCACCCCCCACGAATGCGTTCCGGGACCGGCGTCCAGCAGGTCGACGATCGAGAGCGGCTCGTGCACGCGTACCAGCGCCTCGCGGTCTTTCGCCGGCGTGCCGAGCACGAGGGCGAGGTGAATCGAGCCGAGCGCCAGATCGCGATAGGCGACCAGGCGGAAGCGGCCCCAGGCGGTCTCGAGGTCGCGCTCGAGCGTGCGGGCGACCAACGACTCGTTGCGGCTGCGGTACTCGATCAGATCGGCGATGGTGCCGATCTTGAGCTGGTGCGCGGCGGCGAAGTGCACGAGGTCGGGCAGCCGCGCCATGGCGCCGTCCTCGCGCATGATCTCGCAGAGCACCGCGGCCGGCGTCAGGCCGGCGAGCCGCGCGAGGTCGCAACAGGCTTCCGTGTGCCCTGCACGCACGAGAACCCCACCGCGCTGCGCGATCAGCGGAAACACGTGGCCGGGCTGCACGATGTCCTCGGGCCGCGCGTCGGGCGCGGCGGCGACCTTGATGGTGAGCGCGCGATCGTGCGCCGAGATGCCGGTGGCGATGCCCTCGGCCGCCTCGATCGAGACGGTGAAGTTGGTGCCGTGGCGCGAGCGGTTCTGCTCCACCATCGGCCTCAAGGCCAGGCGCGCGGCGTGCTCTTCGGTGATCGGCATGCAGACGAGGCCGCGGCCGTGGCGCGCGAGGAAGTTGATCTTGTCCGCCGAGACGAAGTCGGCGGCGAACACCAGATCGCCCTCGTTCTCGCGATCCTCGTCGTCGACCAGGATCACGATGCGGCCGGCGCGGAGCTCCGCGACGATCTCGGTGATCGGGCTGATGGCAGTGGCGTCCCTGCGCATAGCCCGATTTTATGCCCCTTCTACTCCTGCGGCTCGCCCTCGGCGCCGCCCGTGCGCTCGCGGATGCGCGCCGATTTGCCGGAGCGCGCGCGCAGGTAATAGAGCTTCGCGCGGCGCACGTCGCCCTTCCGCTTCACCTCGATCGAGGCGATGAGCGGCGAGTAGGTCTGGAAGGTGCGCTCCACGCCCTCGCCCGAGGAGATCTTGCGCACGATGAAGGACGAGTTCAGGCCGCGGTTGCGCTTCGCGATGACCATGCCCTCGAACGCCTGCAGGCGTTTGCGCTCGCCCTCGACCACGTTCACGTTGACGAGCACCGTGTCGCCCGGCGCGAAATCGGGAATGTTCTTGCCCAGTTTCTTGATCTCTTCCTGCTCGATCGTCTTGATGAGGTCCATCGTCAGCTCCGTATCTGGGGCGCGGGGGTTTACCCCCGCTCCCTATACTCGCGCTGGAATTCGGCCAGCAGCGCCTGTTCTTCCGCGCTCATGCCCCGCGCCTGCAACAGGTCGGGCCGGCGCAACCACGTCCGCCCCAGCGCCTGCTTCAGGCGCCAGCGCCTAATGTTCTCATGGTGCCCGGAGAGCAGCACCTCCGGCACCCGTTCGCCCTGGTAAAGCTCGGGGCGCGTGTACTGCGGGCAATCGAGCAATCCCGCCGCAAACGATTCCTCCAGCGCCGACTGCTCGTCGCCGAGCGCGCCCGGCAGCTGCCGCACGCAGGCGTCGATCAGCGCCATCGCCGCGAGCTCGCCGCCCGAGAGCACGAAGTCGCCAAGCGACAGCTCCTCGTCCACCCGGCGCCGCAGCAGGCGCTCGTCCACGCCCTCGTAGCGCCCGCAAAGCAGCGTCACTGCGCCCTCGGCCGCGAGCGCCATCACCTTGCGGTGATCGAGCTTCAGGCCCTGCGGCGAAAGGTAGATCACCCGCCCACCGCCTGCCGCGCCCACCGCATCGAGCGCGCGCTCGAGCGGTTCGGCGAGCATCACCATCCCGGGCCCGCCGCCATACGGCCGGTCGTCCACCGTGCGGTAGTTGTCGGTCGTGAAATCGCGCGGGTTCCACGTCCGCAACTCCCACAGCCGCGCCTGCAGCGCGCGGCTGGTGATGCCATGCTCGGTGAGCGCCGCAAACATCGGCGGAAACAGCGTCACCACGTCGAAGCGCATCACCACTCAGCTGCCCAATCGACCACGATGCGCCGGGCACCGAGATCCACCTGTTTCACGACCGCACTCACCCAGGGGATGAGGCGCGTTCGGCCGCCTACCACTTCCATCACGTCCTGCGCTCCGTTCGAGAACCACTGCTTTACGGTGCCCAGGAGCTCGTCCTGTTCGTTGCGCACTTCCAGGCCGATCAGGTCGGCGAGGTAGTAGTGCCCCTCGCCTGGATCGGCCAGCGCCGCGCGCTCTAGCGCGACGCGCGCGCCTTTCAATCGCATCGCCTGCTCGCGCGTCTCGATGCCGACGAGCTTGGCGACGAGCGAAGCGCTGTGCTGCTTCGCCTCGGTCACCACGTAGGCATGCTCGCCGATCCACCAGTCGCGCGCCGCGGCGAGCGTTTGCGCCACGCCTTTGCCGGGCGCTACCTTGATCCAGCCGCGCACGCCATACGATCCGGCGACGCGGCCCATCTCGATCAGCCGATCAGGCGGGCTTCTTGGCAAACTGCTTCACGAGCCGCTCGGCAGTCGGCGAGAGCTGCGCGCCGCGCCCCTGCCAGTGCTTCACCCGCTCGATGTTCACGCGCAGCGCCTCGCGCCCCTGCGGCGCTTTCGGGTCGTAGAAGCCGACGCGCTCGAGAAACTTGCCCGACGCCGCCCGGCGCGAGTCCGCCACCACCAGGTGGAAGAACGGGCGCTTGTTGGCGCCGCCGCGCTGCAGTCGAATCACCACCATTCGGAATGCTCCGCAAACCGCGAAAAGGCGCGGATTATACGGGAAAAGTGCGCCCGCTAGGGCCGGTTCTGGCCTCCCGGTAGTGCGACAATGGCGGCCGGGAGGAAGGGGATGTTCCAGCCGCTGCGCGAGATCGAGGGCGGGATCCAGCTATCGCTCAACGTCGCCGCACGCGCGCCGCGCCTGCGGATCGCGCCGATCTTCGAATCCTTCCTGCGCCAGGTGTACTTCACCGGCGTCACCGCGGCGACCGGCGTGATGCTGCGGGCCTGCGGCCTGGGCGCGATCATCATCGCGGTGATGATGGACATGCTCGACGCCGACGTCGAGCTGGCGGTGAAGATCCTGCTGCTCCTCGTGTTCCGCGAGATCGGTCCGCTCGCCGCCGCCGTGGTCGTCATCCTGCGTACCGGCACGGCGGTGTCGGCCGAGATGGCGATGATGCGCATCTCGGGCCAGACGCGCGCGCTGCGCTACCTCGGCATCGATCTCTACGACTATCTCGTGCTGCCGCGGGTCGCCGGCATCACGCTCGCGACCGCGGTGCTCACACTGTACGTCCAGTTCCTCGCCGTGCTGGGCGGGCTGGTGCTGAGTCCGTTCGTGATCGAGGCGTCGTTCACCGAGCTCACCGATCGGCTGTTCGACCTCTTCGCGCCGGTCGATTTCTACTACTCGGTGGTGAAGAGCCTGCTCTTCGGCTTCGCCATCGCGGCCTGCTGCTGCTGGCACGGGCTGAATCCCCCGGATCTCACGCAGAACGCGGTGCCCAAGGCCGTGACGCGCGCCGTGACGCAGAGCGCGATGCTGGTGCTGCTGATCAACGCCGTGTTCGCGTACCTCGTGTTCGGCATCCTGTTCTTCGGGCTGGTGAAGGCGCAGGTATGACAGCGCATCTGCCGGAGCTCGCGGTGCGCTATCGCCGCAAGACCGCGCGTCACGAAGTGCAGGCGGCGATAGCGAGGGGTACGGTGACGCGGCTGCACGTCCCGGACGAAGATGCCAAGGCGCACCTCGTGACCGCGGTGCTCAAGGCGCGCTGCGAGCCCGACGAAGAGCTCGAGCTCTTCGGCGAGAGCGCGGCGCAGCTCGCGCGTGCGCGGCGCGAGACGCTGCGCGCGCGCGTCGGCGCCGTGTCGCCGATCGTCGGCCTCATCACCAACCTCAATGCATGGGAGAACATCTCGCTGCCCGCGGCCTACCACGGCTCGCCGCCGCTCGAGCAGG
>DASSLQ010000080.1:0-7426 GCA_035689325.1 Burkholderiales bacterium
TGGTGATCCTCGACCGCAACTGCCACAAGTCGATCGAGCAGGGCCTGATGCTCACCGGCGCGCGGCCGGTGTACATGGTGCCCACGCGCAACCGCTACGGCATCATCGGGCCGCTCTCGCCTTCGGAGATGCAGCCCGAGATGATCCAGGCCAAGGCGAAGGCCGGACCGCTGACCAAGAAGGTCGCCGGACAGAAGCCCGTCTACGCGGTGGTGACCAACAGCACCTACGACGGCCTCTGCTACAACTCGGCGCGCGTCGAGGCGATGCTCGCGAAGTCGAGCGACCGCATCCATATGGATGAAGCGTGGTACGGCTACGCGCGCTTCAACCCCATGTACGAAAACCACTACGCGATGCGCGGCGACCCGAAGGACCACAAGGGGCCGACCGTGTTCGCGACGCACTCGACGCATAAGCTGCTGGCGGCGTTGTCGCAGGCGTCCTACATCCACGTGCGCGACGGCAAGGGCGCGATCGACCACCACCGCTTCAACCAGGCCTACATGATGCACACCAGCACCTCGCCGCTCTACGCCATCGTCGCGTCGAACGACATCACTTCGGCGATGATGGACGGCTCGGGCGGCCGCTCGCTCACGCAGGAAGTTATCAACGAAGCGGTCGACTTCCGCCAGGCGGTGGGCCGCGTGCGGCGCGAATTCGAGAAGAAGAAGGACTGGTTCTTCACGCCCTGGAACGCCGAGCGGGTGAACAAGCTGCCGTTCGAGGACGTGCCGGCGGAGAAGCTCACGCTGAGCCAGGAGCCGTGGATCCTGCGCCCCGGCGACAAGTGGCACGGCTTCGAGGAAGTCGCCGACGAGTGGTGCATGCTCGACCCGATCAAGGTGAGCATCCTCTCGCCCGGCATGGGCGAGGACGGCAAGCTCGAGAAGACCGGCGTCCCCGCAGCGCTGGTGAACGCCTGGTTCAATCGCTTCGGCATCGTGCCGACCCGCGTTACCGACTTCCAGGTGATGTTCTTGTTCTCGATCGGCATCACGCGCGGCAAGTGGGGCACGCTGCTCACCAACCTGCTCGCCTTCAAGCGCGACTACGACGCGAACCGGCCGGTCGCGCACTCGCTGCCCGAGATCGCCGCGCAGTATCCCGCGCGCTACGCAAGCATCGGCATGCGCGAGCTCGGCGAGGAGCTCTTCGCCTACCTGCGCGAGAACCGCCCCGGCGACGTGCTGAACGCCGCCTACGAGACGTTGCCCGCAGCCGACATGACGCCGCGCGAGGCCTATGAGCGGCTGGTCGCCGGCGATGTCGAGCTCGTGTCTTCGGACCGGCTCGCAGGCCGCACGGCGGCGAACGCGATCATGCCCTACCCCCCGGGCATCCCGATGCTGATGTCAGGCGAGAACTTCGGCGCCGCCAATTCGCCGCAGATCGCCTACCTGAAGACCATGGAGAAGCGCGAGAAGCATTTTCCCGGCTTCTCCGGCGTGATCGAAGGCGCCGAGTTGCATGACGGCGTGTATCAAGTGTTGTGCGTCAAGAAATAGGAGGGAGCGATGGCAACCAGCGCGAAGAAGATGAGCATGATGCAGCTGACGGTGGTGGTCGCCGTCAACATGATGGGCTCGGGCATCATCATGCTGCCCACCAACATGGCGAAGGTCGGTGCGATCTCGCTCCTTTCCTGGATCGTGACCGCGCTCGGCTCGATGGCCATCGCCTACGGCTTCGCGCAGGCCGGCCTCTTCAACCAGCGGCCGGGCGGCATGGCCGCGTACGCGGAAGATGCCTACGGCAAGGATGGATACTTCCTCACTTTCCTCCTGTATTTCTTTTCGCTGGCGATCGGCAACGTCGCCATCGCGATCTCGGCGGTCGGCTACCTTGCCGGCTTCTTTCCCGGCATGTCGGCGACGCCGATCGCCACCTGCGTGAGCGTGATCGCGCTCATCTGGCTCACGACCGTCGCGAACTTCGGCGGCCCGTCGATCACCGGCAAGATCGGCGCGATCACCGTCTGGGGCGTGATCGTGCCCGTTGCCGGACTCTCGGTCATCGGCTGGTTCTGGTTCAGCGGGGCCACCTTCGGACAGGCCTGGAACCCGAAGGGCATGCCGCTCCTCGAAGGCATGGGCTCGAGCATCGCGCTCACACTGTGGGCGTTTTTGGGGATGGAGTCCGCCGCCCAGAACTCGGACGCCGTCGAAAATCCGAAGCGCGACGTGCCGCTCGCCTGCATGCTGGGCACGCTCGGCGCGGCGGTGGTGTACGTGCTCTCGACGAGCGTGATCCAGGGCATCGTGCCCAATGAAGAGCTGGCGAAATCGACCGGCCCGTTCGCCCTCGCCTACGCCAAGATGTTCAACCCGACGATCGGCTCGATCATCATGGCGCTCGCCGTGATCGCCTGCCTCGGCTCGCTCCTCGGCTGGCAGTTCACCATCGCGCAGACCGCCAAGACCGCGGCGGCCGACCGCTTCTTCCCGGCGGTGTTCTCCCGCGAGAATCGCCTCGGCGCGCCAATCGCCGGGATGGTGATCATGGGCGTGGTGCAGACGCTGATGGCGCTCTCGACCATCTCGCCTTCGCTCTCGGAGCAGTTCAACGCGCTCGTCAACCTCGCGGTGGTGACCAACGTCATTCCCTACATCATCTCGCTCTCGGCGCTGGTGGTGATGATGAAGAAGGCGAACGTGGCGCAGGGCACCTACCGGCTGAACGTCAGCGTGATGCTGGTCGCAGTGCTGTACTCGACGTACGCGATCTACGCCTCGGGCAAGGATGCCGTGCTCGGTGGCACGATCGTGCTCGCCCTCACCTACATCCTCTACGGCTTCCTCGCACCGCGCTTCACCGCCGTCGCGAGCGCAGCGGCAGGCGTGCGTATGCCGGCACAGGCCGCAGGCCGCGCGGCGGCCGCGATCGTGCTCGCGCTCGCCGCGGCCTGGCTGCTCGCGCCGCGGCCGGCGCAGGCACAGTCGTTCGTGCCGGACAAGCTGCTGACGATCGGCTACTACGCGGATGCACGGCCGCTCTCGTACGAGAACGAGTCCGGCAAGCCGGTCGGGTACGCGGTCGAAATCTGCCAGAAGGTGATCGAGCTCACGAAGGGCGAGCTCGGCCTCGCCGACGTGCAGCAGTCCTGGGTTCCGGTGACGCTCGAGCGCCGCCTGGCGCTGATGCGCGACAAGAAAGTGCAGCTCGTCTGCGGCGAGCCGGTCACGCTCTCCGGCCGCAAGGAGGTCGCGTACTCCATCGCGATCTTCCAGAGCGGGGTCAGCGCGCTGCTGCGCGCCGATGCGCCGGCGGGCCTTGCCAAGGCGCTCGCCGAGCGGCCGAGTACGCCGGACCGCCCGCTCTGGCGCGGCACCCCGACCGAGCAGCTGCTGCAGACGCAGACCTTCGCCGTCGTAGGCGGCACGCCGACCGAGAAGGTGCTGGCGAACGCGCTGACGAGGCTGCAGCTCGCCTCGAAAGTCGCCCCGGTGAAGAGCTATGGCGACGGCGTGCAGGCCGTGCTCGATCGCAAGGCTAACGTGTTCTTCGCCGAGCGCTCGATCCTGCTCGATGCCGTGAAGCGCAATCCGTCTTACGCCGACCTGAAGGTCATCGAGCGGCGCTTCACGGTCGGGCCGGTGGCGCTCGCACTGCCGCGCGGCAACGAGGACGCGCGGCTCGCCGTTGACCGCGCGCTCTCGCGCCTGTACGGCACGCCCGAGTTCCGCGCCATCTATGTGAAGTGGTTCGGCGAGCCCGACGCCGACACGCTGACCTTCTTCCGCCTGAGCGCGCTGCCGGAGTAGTGTCGGGCAAGAGCCTCGGCCTCGCGGCCTGCACGGCCGTGGTGGTCGGCAACATGGTGGGCTCGGGCTTCTACCTGTCGCCCGCCGCGGTGGCGCCCTACGGCCTACTCGCGATCGTGATGTGGGCGGTGATGGGCGTCGGCGCGGTATGCCTCGGCCTCACTTTCGCGCGCCTCGCGGCGATCGCCCCAATCACGGGCGGGCCGTACGCCTATACGCGCATCGCGTACGGCGACTTCGCCGGGTTCCTGGTCGCGTGGGGATACTGGATCTCGATCTGGGCCTCGCTGCCGGCGATCGCGCTCGCCTTCACGGGCGCGCTGGTCAATGTCTTTCCTGCGTTGCACAGCGAGGCGATCGCAATGGCGCTCACGCTCGGCGCCATCTGGGCGGTCGTGCTGGTCAACCTGCGCGGCGTACACGCGGCGGGAGTCTTCTCGGAGCTCACCACCTACACCAAGCTGCTGCCGTTCGCGGCGATCGCGCTGGCGGGCCTGTTCTACGTGCGCGCGGAAAACCTGTCGCAGTTCAATCCGAGCGGCGAGCCGCTGTTCACGGCGGCGGCCGCGCTCGCCCCGGTCACCATGTTCGCGTACCTCGGGCTCGAGTCCGCAACCGTGCCGGCGGGCGAGGTGCGCGATGCCGCGCGCACCATCCCGCGTTCCACCATCCTCGGCATCAGCCTCGCGGCGGCGCTCTATGTGCTCGGTACGGTGGCGGTGCTCGGCGTGATGCCGCGCGACGCGCTCGCCGACTCGGTCGCGCCGTTCACCGACGCGGCGCGCATCATGTGGGGTTCATGGGGCGCGGGCGCGGTGGCGATCGCTGTGATCCTTTCCTCGATCGGCGCGCTCAACGGCTGGACGCTGCTCATGGGACAGGTGCCGATGGCCGCCGCGCGCGATGGCCTCTTTCCGATGCTCTTCGGCCACCAGTCGGCGCGCGGCGTACCCGCGATCGGCATCCTGATCTCGGCCGCGCTCGCCACTGTGCTGCTCGCGTTCGAGGCCGCGGGCTCGCCGGGAATGCGCACCTTGTACGGCCTGATCGTCTCGCTCAGCACGATGGCGGCCGTGATTCCGTACGCCTTCTGCGCGCTGGCGGTCGGGCTGGTCGCCGCGCGCCGCGGCGGGAAGCACAGGATCGGCCCGGTGGAGGTGATCGCGTTCCTGTTCGCGCTCTTCACCATCTACGGCTGCGGCGCGCAGGCGGTGCTCTATGGCCTCCTGCTGCTCCTTGCAGGAATACCCGTGTTCGTCTGGCAGCGCGCTAGATCACTTGCTTCAGGACGCGGCTGATCAGCTCGTTGAGCGGGATCACGGTAAGCACGAGCGGCGCGAACGGCAGAGCGATCAGCACCGCGAAGCGCACCAGCGCCTTCAGGTTCACCGGCAGGACGCCGATTTGCGACACAACCTCGCTCGCGTGCGCCAGGTCGGCGAGCGACTGAATGTCGTTGCTGCCGGCGAGCGGCTCCTTCTGCGCCGCGCCGCGCAGCCATTTCTCCCTGAACTCCGCGACGTAATGCATCGCGAGCACGCCGTACTCGAGCCTTCCCTGCAGACCCGCGCGCAGCAAGGGCGCGACGAAGAAAGCGAGTGGCAGGAGCGGCAGCGCGACGAGCAGCGCCACCGTGACGCCGATCTCGAGCCGGAACGCCGCGAGCTTCGCGCCCTCGAACAGGATCTGCCCGCCGAGGATGCCTGCGATCGTCGCCGACTGGGCGAGGAGCACCGGCGCGAACGCCGTCAGGCTGCCGGCGAGAAAGCCGATGCCGCCGGCACGGTCGGGGTGAAGCGCATTCAGCTGCAGCGGCATGCGCGATACGCGCGCGAGGAAGAGATACCAGAGCACGATGCGGAAGTACCAGCGGAACAGCACGAAGCGGAAGAGGCCCAGGCTCACGAAGCCGTACCACGCGCCCGCGGCGGTGAGCCGGTCCTCGGCCATGTACCAGGTGCCGGCGCGCGAGGCGAACTGCTCGCGCCACACCCAGAAGCCCACGCCGATGGCGCAGGCGAGCAGCACGAGCTCGATCGCCATGGAATTGCGCAGCCGCATCGTGTCGTCGATGATCGCGGCGAAGCGGGCACGCTCGGGCGGCGCGATGATGCCGCGCTCGATGAACTGGCGCACCTGCGTCGCGAGCTGCGCGTGCACCAGCGGCTCCGCGCCGATCAGCAGCGGCAGTGCGACGAGCAGGCGCACGTGCGTGTCCACGTCGTAGAAGAACGGCACCTTGGTGCCGCCGAGCGCCGTGCCGCCCGCCCAGGCGAGCAGCAGGACCGGCAGCCAGGTGATGGCGATCGCGATGGCGATGCGCCGCTCGACGAAACCGAGCGGCGGCCGCGCGAGACGCAGCCGCAGCAGCAGCTGGTAGAGCGGCCCGCCGAGCACCAGCGAAAAATCGTCGCTAGTTCTCGTTGTAGCCCTTCCTGCGCATGCAGTCGGCGATGAAGCGCTGGTCCTTCTGCATGCGCTCGCCTTCGCGCTCGGCCATGGTATTGAACGCCGCCTTCCGTTCTCCGCCAACACCGGAGGGCATGCCGATTGTCCCTTGCGTGCGCGGTGCGATCGGCGCCTGGTCCTTGCAGAGCTGGAGGTCAGCCTCCGCGCTTTCCTTCGTCCCGCCTTCCTTGGTCCATTGGGGCGCCGTCGTGCAGGCGGCGAGGATCAGCACGGCAAGCGCTCTGCCCATGCGGGCACGATAGGCAGGCACCATGGGGCACGCCATTGGACCTTGGTCCAATTACCGGCGCGATGTGCGCGCACGATGATCGCCCGATGCGAACCCTCGTCCTCTTGCTGGCAGCCGCCCTTGCCTGGCCGGCCGCGGGACAAACCCTCGACAAAGTGCGCAAGGCGGGCGCTCTCACGCTCGGGTACATCGACGGCGCGGCGCCCTTCTCCTATGTCGACGCCAATGGCGACCCGCAGGGCTATTCGGTGGATCTGTGCCGTGCGGTCGCCGACGCCGTCGGTACGCAGCTCGGCCGCGCGCTGAAGACGCGCTGGGTGAAGCTCACGATTCAGAACCGCATCGACGCGGTGCGCCGCGGGCAGGTGGACCTCGAGTGCAGCACCACGACCTGGACGCTCGCGCGCCAGAAGCTTGTCGATTTCAGCCTGGTCACCTTCGTCGACGGCGGCAGCATCCTCTCGAAGGTCGATGCGCCGATGGGCCGCATCGGCGATTTCGGCGGCAAGCGCATCGCCGTGCTGCAGGGCACGACCACCGAGCGCGCGCTGCGCGAGGCGCTGACGCGCGCGCTGGTGAACGCCGAGGTGGTGATGGTGAAGGCGCGCGACGAGGGCCTCGAGCTCTTGCGCCAAGGCCAGGTCGACGGCTTCGCCGCCGACCGCACCACGCTGATCGGCGTCGTGGCGAAGCGCGGCAGCGGCGACATCTACAAGCTGCTCGACGAGGACTTCTCGATCGAGCCGTACGCGCTGATGCTGCGGCGGGGCGACTCCGACTTTCGCCTGGCGGTGAACCGCGGCCTCGCGCGCCTCTATCGCAGCGGCGACATCCGGCGGATCTACGACCGCTCGCTCGGGCCGCTCGGTCCGCCGAGCCTGCTGCTCTCGGCCACCTACTTCATCCAGAGCCTCTCGGAATAAGGGGATGAAAGCGGCGGTGCGCTCGCTCATCGCCTTGT
>DASSLQ010000081.1:0-3839 GCA_035689325.1 Burkholderiales bacterium
CATCGAGCGGCGGCATGCGTTCTACGTCGGACACGGCTTGTTCTCCCTGCTGACGAGTGCGAGCGCGCTGAGGATGAGCAGGGCCGCGGCAACGCCGAGCGCAAGCGAGAAGCCATGCGGGCGCCGCGCGAGCGCGCTCACGACGAGCGGGCCGGCGATCTGGCCGGCGGCGAACGCCGCGGTCATCGCGGCCATGAGCGGCGCACCGCCGGCAGCACGCGCTGCCTGCAGGCCGGCCATGGTGATCACCATGAACGTGCCGCCGACCAGCAGCGCGGCGAGCACGATGCCGAGCGCGCCGGCGAGGAGCAGCGGCGCCGCGACGCCGAGCGCCATGACGAGCGCCGCGACGCCCCAGACGCGCCGGTTGCCATGGCGCCCGACGAGCCGGGCCGCGATCACGGTTGACACGGCGGCGGTGGCGCCAAAGATCGGCCACGCCCAGCCAAACTCGAGCGGGTCGGGGACGAGCGCCTTCGCCATCGCCGGCACGTAGGTCGCCGGGATGATGTAGCCGAAGCCGAAGGCGCCGTAGCACAAGACGAGCCGGGCCATGTCCGGCGTCCACCGCAGCGCGCTTCGCTCCTGCACTCGCGGCGCGGCGCCATCGTGGATGACCGGCCACAGGCACGCAGCGACCAGGAGTGAGAGCGCGCCGAACGTGAGCCAGGCGTGAGACGACGTTACGCCGAGCGCCATGAGCGCGAGGCAAGCGAGGCCCGCGAGCGCAATGCCGGTGCCGACACCGCTGTAGAGCAGGCCGCCGCCGGCGAGCCGCGGCAGCGCCCAGGCAGACACGTGCACCAGGGCCCAGGCGCTCGCCACGCCGGCAGCGAAGCGCAGCAGCAGCCACCACGCCAGGGTGTGCGTCACGCCCATCGCCGCCGTGGTCAGGGCGATCGCCAGCAGCGAGGCATGGATCGCGCGCGACGAGCGCGTCGGCCGTGCGGCCCAGAGGGCGCCGACGAGGTAGCCGAGGTAGTTCGCGGCGGCGAGATAGCCGCCCGCGGCAAGCGACAGCCCGGCATCGTCCTGCATCAGCGGCAGGAGCGGCGTGAAGGCGAAGCGGCCCACGCCCATGGCGATAGCGAGTGCCGCAAGGCCGGCAGAAGCAGCGCGCGGCATGCGCCCAATCTAGCTTGACGCGGCCTTTTTGAAAAATGAATAATTAAGAACTAATCGTTCTCTTTTTAAGAATCATGGATCTGGTCGAGCTGCAGATCTTCAAGACCGTCGCCGAGCAGGGCGGCATCACGCGGGCGGCCGCGGCGCTGCACCGCGTGCAGTCGAACGTCACCACGCGCGTGAAGCAGCTCGAGCAGCGCCTCGGCACCAAGCTGTTTCACCGCCAGGGGCGGCGCCTGGTGCTCTCCTCCGAGGGCAAGGTGCTGCTCGACTACGCCGAGCGCATGCTGCGCCTCTCGAACGAGGCGCAGGCGGCGCTCAAAGGTCACGCGCCGCACGGACTCTTCAAGCTCGGCACGCTCGAGAGCACGGCGGCGACGCGCCTGCCGCCGCTGCTTGCGCGCTATCACCGGCGTTATCCCGCGGTGCGCCTGGAGCTCAGCACCGGGACGAGCGGCGCGCTGGTCGATCGCGTGCTGCGCGGCGAGATCGAAGCCGCATTCGTCGCCGAGCCATTCAGCGCGAAGCACCTGGAGACGGCGCACGCCTTCACCGAGGAGCTCGTGCTGATCACGCCGAAGAGCCATGCGCCGGTCAGCTCGCCCGCGGAGCTCGACCAGCGCGTGATCCTCGCCTTCACCACCGGCTGCTCCTACCGCCGCCGATTGGAATCGTGGCTTGGCCGCTCGAGCATCGTCGCCGAGCGCATCATGGAGTACGGCTCGTACCACGCGATCGCGGCATGCGTCGCCGCGGGCAGCGGCATCGCGGTGGTGCCCAGGTCGGTGCTGCGCATGACCGGTGTCGAAGGCCAGGTGGCAGTGCATGCGCTGCCGGCGAAGGTCGCCAATGCGCGCACCCTGCTCGTCTGGCGGCGCGGCCACACGTCGGCGCCGCTCGCCGCGCTGCGCGAAGCGCTGCGTTGAGGATTTACGGCGTCGACTTCACCTGCGCGCCGCGGCGCGCGAAGCCGATCACCGCGGCCGTCGGCCTGCTGAAGGACAGCACGCTACGCGTCGAGCGCATCGAGCAGCTTCGCTCCTTCGCCGAGTTCGAGGCGCTGCTGGCGCGTCCCGGGCCCTGGATCGGCGGCTTCGACTTTCCGTTCAGCCTGCCGCGCGAGCTGGCGCGCGATCTCGGCTGGCCGGCCGCATGGCCGGAACTCGTTGCGCATTGCGCGGCGATGTCGCGCTTCGAGCTGCGCGCGCGGCTGGACGCCTATCGCGCCTCGCGAGCCGTCGGCGCGAAATACGCGCATCGCGCGACCGATCTGCCGGCCGGCTCCTCCAGCCCGATGAAGCTCGTCAATCCGCCGGTGGCGCTCATGTTCCACGAGGGTGCGCCGCGCCTGCTCGCCGCCGGCGTGCACCTGCCCGCGCTCGCGCAAGGCGACGCCCGGCGCGTCGCGCTCGAGGCCTATCCGGGGCTCCTCGTGCGCAAGCAGCTCGGCATCCGCGACTCGTACAAGAGCGATACGCGGCGCGAGCAAACCAGCGCACGCCGCGCGGCGCGGGGCAAAGTGATGAAGGCGCTCGCGGCCGGCAAGCCGCTCGGCATCACGCTGCGCACGGCACCCGCGCTCGCGAAGCGAATCATCGCTGACGGCGCCGGCGACCTGCTCGATGCAGCGATCTGTGCGGTGCAGGCAGCCTGGGCAGCGAAACAGCCGGCATACGGCATTCCGGCAAGCGCGCCGGCCGGCGAAGGCTGGATCGTCAGCGCCTAAGGCGCGCGCTGGTAGCCGCGGGCGCGCATGCAGAAATCGCCGAGCTGCGCTTCGTCGACCTGCCGATAGCCGTAGGGACCCCATCCTCTATACGGTCCGTAGTACGGGCCGTAGAAGCCACCGGCGCGCAGGCTCGCTTCGTTCGCCGCCCAGCGATTGCAGTCCATCGTGTCCTTATCGGCCTGCTCGGCGCTCGTGTCCTGCCTTACCCACTGCGGACCGGCGCAGCCGCACAGGGCGAGCGCGAGCGCGACGCATGCAAGGCGCGAGCTCATCTGCTCACCGGCGCGAGCTCGTAGCCCTTCGCACGCATGCAGAAGTTCGCCAGGCGCTGCTCTTCCAGCGTACGGTCATAGAACGGATCGTAGAACGGCCCGACCGGGTGGTAAAAGAACCGGCCGGCGGCGTCGCGATACATCCACGGGCCGAAAGGGCCGTAGCCCAGATAGTAGTAATTTGCTTCCTGCCAGGCTGCCTGCTCGCAATGCTGCTGGTCCATGGCGCGCTGCTGCGGCGTCGCGTCGGGCCTCACCCATTCCATGGGCGCGCACGCACCACACGCCAAGGCAAGCGCAGCGATCCAGGCCCTTCGCATGCTGGTTAGACCGCTAAGATGGGCCGGATGCTCCCGGTATGTGCGATAGCGCAGTTGGGATAGCATACTGGATATACATCCATGCAGACGATGGACCTGCGCGCAGCGCCGCTCGCGATCGTCGATCTCGAGACGACCGGCACGCGGCCGGCCGCCGACCGCGTCACCGAGATCGGCGTGCTCGAGATCGAGCGCTTCGAAGTGGTGTCCGAATGGTCGACGCTGGTAAATCCCGGCGTCGCGGTGCCTGCCGAGATCCAGGCGCTCACCGGCATCACGCGCGAGATGCTGGCGCAGGCGCCGCGCTTCGCCGAGCTCGCGGCAGAGCTGCACGAGCGGCTCGCCGGCCGTGTATTCATCGCGCATAACGCGCGCTTCGACTACACGTTCCTG
>DASSLQ010000082.1:0-11878 GCA_035689325.1 Burkholderiales bacterium
ACCAGCTCAAGCCCGAGCTCGCGAAGCAGTTCGCCGAGCGCTTCCTGCGGCTCGAGAAGGTCGACTTCATCACCGGCATCGTGTTCTCCAACATCGTGATCGCCGTGGCACCGGACGCGATCGCGAGCAAGGTGTTTTTCATCTCGCCGAACGCGGGACCGGCGCAATACACGGGCGCGCAGTGCAACCCGTTCTTTTTCGCCGCGTCCTGGCCGAGCGAGGCCTACAGCGAGGCGGCCGGGCAGTACATGAACACGAAGGGCATCAAGAACGCCATTTTCGTCGCGCCGAACTACATAGGCGGGCAGGATGCCGCGACCGGCTTCAAGCGCATGTACAAGGGCAAGCTGGTCGACGAGATCTATACGAAGCTCGGGCAACTCGACTACGCCGCCGAGCTCTCGCAGATCCGCGCCAAGCAGCCCGAGGCGCTCTACGTGTTTCTGCCGGGCGGCATGGGCGTCAACTTCATCAAGCAGTTCGTCGCCTCCGGCATGTCGAAGGACATCCAGCTCGTCGTGCCGCTCTGGGGCTCGGACCAGGACATCATCCGCGCGGTCGGCGACCCGATGCTCGGGCTCTTCAGCGTCGGGCACTGGTCGATCGACCTCGACAACGCGGCGAACAAGAAATTCGTGGCGGCGTTCGAAGCGGAATACAAGCGCCTGCCTACCGGCTACGCGGCGTCGGGTTACGACACGGCGCTGCTCATCGATTCCGGCGTCCGGCGCGTGAAGGGCAAGATCGAGGACAAGGACGCCCTGCGCAACGCCCTGCGGGTGGCAGACTTCAAGAGCGTGCGCGGCCAGTTCAAGTTCAACCGCAACCAGTTTCCGATCCAGAACTACTACCTGCAGGTGGTCGGCAAAGGCCCCGACGGCCGCATCATGCACAAGACGCTCGGCACCGTGCTTACCAACCGCGGCGACGCGTACGTCGAGCAGTGCAATATGAAGTAAGCGTCAGGTCTCGATCAGCCGGCTCTCGCCGGGCTTTAGCACCGTGACTTGAACCTGCGGCGCGATCTGCGCCATCGCGCGGCGGAATTCTTCGCCGGCCTCGATGCCGCGCACATTCGCGTTGTGCGCATAGTGCACCGGTATGGCGTGCGAGACCCCCAGCCACTGGCAGGCGCGCGCGGCTTCGGCGGGATCCATGGTGTTCGGACCGCCGCCGACGCAGACGATCGCGAGATTCGGCTGGTAACGCTCGCCGAGCAGCTTCATGTCGCCAAAGAGATCGGTGTCGCCGCTGATGTAGACGCGCGTGCCGCCGATGTCGAGGATGAATCCGGCCGCGGGAAAGGCATGGAACGTGGAATGCACGGCGGGCACCAGACGCGCCGTCATGGCGCCGTGGCGGCCGACACCGCCGAAGTTGATGCCCGAGCCGCCATTGACGACGAGCTTGGTGTTGTCGAGGCCGGCCTTCTTGAAGTCGGGGACCAGTCCATTCTGCGCGCGCATGAGGTCGCTCTGGCCCGCAGTCATCACCGGCACGCCGGCGTCGCTCAACACCTTGAGCGCTTCGAAGTAATCGCCGATGTGGTCGCCGTGGTCGTGCGTCAGCAGCACGAGCACCGCTTCCGGTTTTTTCGCCGCCACGTACTTGGCGAAGCCTTCGCTCGTCGCGTACTCGGGCGGCTTCGGCACCGAGAAGCGGCTCCAACCCGCGTTGCTCCAGAACCAGGCGTCGCCATAGGCGATCTGCTTGTAATCGGGCGTTGCCAGCTCGACCACGCCGCCGCCGAGCCAGCGCACCGACACGCGGCCGCCGGTGAGCCGCGCGTTGCCGCCGGTGCCCGGTCCGAGCGTGCTGGGGGTCGCGCAGGCGCCGAGCGCGAGCGCGCCGCCGCCAGCGAGCATGCCGCGCAGGATGGTTCGTCTGTTCATCTGGTGGCTCCTCTATTTCGGTAAGGCGACGATGCGCTGCTCGGCCAAGCGCCGGATCTCCGCCGGTGAACAACCGAGCTCGGCGAGCAACTGTGCGCCATGCTCGCCGATGCCGGGCGGATCGGCGCGTTTGCCGAGGCGCTCGCCATCGAATTCGAGCGGCAGCGCCGGCACCTGGATCGTCTTGCCGCGCGCGCGCGTCGGCACGAGGCCGCCGGAGGCCTTGAGGTGCGGATCGTCGAGCAAATCCCACGGCTTCGCGATCGGCGCAAACGGTAAGCCAATCGCTTCCAGCTTCGCGGCAAGCTCCGCCTTCGCATAACGGCGCATCACTTCGCCTAGCCGCGCAATCAGCCAGGCGCGTTCCTTGACGCGCATGCCGTTGGTCTTCAGCCGCGGATCGGCGGCCAACTCCGGCTCACCGAACTCGCGGCAGAAGATCTCCCATTGCGTATCGGTGACCACGCCAACGAAGAGCTGCCCATCCTTCGTGTCGAAGATGTCGTAGACGCCCCACGCGGGGCGCTTCACCGACATCGGCGGCGGCGCTTCGCCGGTGAGCTCGTATTGCGCCATGTGCTGCGCGACGAGCACGGCTGTGGTTTCGAACAGCGAGCTGGTCACGCGCTTGCCGCGGCCGGTCGCGTCGCGCTCGCGCAGCGCCGCCACGATGCCCAGTGCGGCGAACGTGCCGCCGAGGATATCGATCACCGAGGAGCCGGCGCGCAACGGTCGGTCGGGCAGGCCGGTCATGTAGGCGAGCCCGCCCATCATCTGCGTCACCTCGTCGAGCGCCGCGCGATGCTCGTAGGGCCCGCGCAGGAAACCTTTGAGCGAGCAGTAGATGAGGCGCGGATTGCGCTGCTTGAGCGTGGCGTAGCTGAACCCCAGCTTGTCAAGCGCGCCGGGACGGAAATTTTCGGTGAGCACGTCGCTGCGCTCGAGGAGCCGCAGCACCAGGTCCCGGCCCTCGGGGTGCTTGAGATCGACGGCGAAGCTCTTCTTGTTGCGGTTGAAAACCGGGAAGAAGCCGGCGCCCGCGTGCTCGAGGCGCCGCGTGTTGTCGCCCTCCAGCGGCTCGACCTTGATTACCTCGGCGCCGAGATCGGCGAGCATGAGGCCGCACGAGGGGCCCATCACCATGTGCGCGAACTCGACGACGCGCACGCCCTCAAGCAGCGGCACGGAATCCTTTTGGCAGGCCGGCGAGCGCCATATGGCCGAACACCGGTTCGTCGGGAATGGCTGCCATCATCAGCTTGCGCGCGGCGAACAGCTTGTCGAGGTCGATTCCGGTCCTGACGCCCATCGACTCGAACATGAACACGAGGTCTTCGGTGATCACGTTGCCGCTCGCACCTGGCGCGAAGGGACATCCGCCAAGTCCGCCCAGCGAGCTGTCGAACGCGCGTACGCCTTCCTCGTAGGCGGCGAGCGCGTTGACGAGGCCGAGGCCGCGTGTGTTGTGGAAATGCGCGCCCTCGAGCTTGTCACCGATCGCGCCGCGCACGCGGCGAAAGAGACGGCGCACCTGCGCCGGGTTGGCGTAGCCCACGGTGTCGGCGAGCGCGACGCCGTCACAGAATTGCGCGAGCGCCGTGGCGATCTGCACGACGTCGTCCTCGGGCACCACGCCCTGCATCGTGCAACCGAACGCGGTGGATACCGCGCCCTCGATCTCGACGCCGGGATGCGGAAACTCGGCGCACTTGCGCACTTCCGCAACCATCTGCTCCGGCGTCATGCGCACGTTGGACTCGCTGTGCTGTCGGCTTGCCGAGACGGGAAAGGTCACCTTGTGCGCGCCGGCTTCGAGCGCGCGCTGAAAGCCCTTGAGGTTCGGCGCGAGCGCGACGACCTTCAGGGCCGGGATGGCGCGAGCGAAAGCCACGATCTCGGCGGTATCGGCCATCGCCGGGATGAGCTTGGGCGGCACGAAGGAGCCGACTTCGATTTCGCGCAGCCCGGCCTCGGCGAGCGCGCGGATCCACGCCTTCTTCGCCGCGGTGGGCATCAGGTGCTTCGCGTTCTGCAGCCCGTCGCGCGGGCCGACCTCGCAGATGTGAGCCTGGCTCATCGCTTCATTCTATTCTCGATCATCGAGAGCGCGGCACCGCAGGCCGCGCCCGCGGCGCAGAAGGCGAGCATCGCCCACAGCGTCGCCTCCCAGCCGCCGTAGCGCGAGGCGATCCAGGCAATCGCGAGCGGTCCGAAGAACTGCCCGAGATTGGAGAACTGCAGCACCATGCCGTTGCCGGTCGCGATGTGCTGCGAGGAGGGCGCGTGTAGCGGCAGCCCGGAGAAGATCGACGCCGGGATCACGCCGGCGCAGGCGGAGAAGACCAATACCAGCGCGTAGCGCAGTTCGCCGCCAAGAAGCGGGGTGAGCATGCCGCTCTCGCAAAGCGCGGCGACGACCGAGGCCGCGATGACGAGCGTGCCGCGCGGCACGCCGCGTGCGAGGAGCCAGCCGCCGGCGAGATTGCCGGGCGCGTTTACCAGCACCATCAGCGCGGTCGCGCTGGCCGCAACGGCGGTGGAGGCGCCGTGCTCGGCGAGGAAGGTCGGCAGCCACACCATGATCGAAGTCCACTGCGCGACGTAGCAGGCAAAGAGCAGGGCCATCGCGAGATTGCCCGGACGCGCGAGCGACTCGCGCACGAGGCGCAGCGACGCGACGCGCGCCAGCGGGGCCGCGGGCACCGTACGCGCGAGGACGAACGCCGCCAGCACCGCTGCCGCCGCAAGCGCGAGCCAGAAAACGCGCCAGCTTGCGACGGCGATGAAAAGCGGCGCGGCGAGCAACGCGAGCGTGCCGCCGGTTGGCATGTAGGCGCTCCACAGCGAAAGCGCCTTTGCGCGCTCGCGCGCGTCCCGGCTGAGGGCGCTCATCAGCGCCGGGGCCGGCACGGCAAAAAGAATGAAGCCCACGCCTTCGACGAAGCGCGACGCGAGCAGCAGCGCAAAATCGTCCGCCGCCGCACCGATGGCGCCGCCCGCGGCGAGCAGTGCAAGGCCGCCGAGCGCCAGGCGCCGGCGGCCGTAGCGATCGCCGATCACGCCCGCGAGCATGCCGACGAGCATGCCGAGCACGTTGAACGTAGTGACGATGAATGTCGCTTCCACCAGCGAGAGCTGCAGCTCCGCTCGCAGTTGCGGCAGCACGGGCGGCACCTTGGTCATGTACGCCCCCGCCACCAGGCCGCTGGCGAACACGGCCCAGATGCCGCGCCAATTCGCCGTCACGCGGCGCTGACGGGCAGCTTCAGCTCAACGATCTTGCGCGACCACTCGGCGGGGCCGCTGCTGTGCAGCGACTCGCCGTTGGCATCCACGGCGACAGTGACCGGCATGTCGAGCACCTCGAACTCGTGGATCGCTTCCATGCCGAGATCGGCAAAGGCGAGCACGCGCGATTTGCGGATGGCCTTCGCCACCAGGTAGGCGGCCCCGCCGACAGCGATGAGATAGGCCGCCTTGTGCTTGCGGATCGCCTCGACGGCCGCAGGGCCGCGCTCGGCCTTGCCGATCATCGCGACGAGGCCGGTTCTCGCGAGCATGGTCTCGGTGAACTTGTCCATGCGCGTGGCGGTCGTCGGGCCCGCCGGGCCGACCGCTTCGTCGCGCACTGGATCGACCGGTCCGACGTAGTAGATCACGCGGTTCGCGAAATCGACCGGCAGCTTCTCGCCGCGCGCGAGCATGTCCTGTATGCGCTTGTGCGCGGCGTCGCGACCGGTGAGGAGCTTCCCGCTGAGAAGAAGACGCTCGCCAGGCTTCCACGACCCCACCTCGGCACGCGACAGCGTGTCGAGGTCCACGCGGCGCGATTTCGCGTCGGGCGTCCAGCTCACCGCGGGCCAGTCGGAGAGCTGCGGCGCTTCGAATTGCGCCGCACCCGAGCCGTCGAGCACGAAGTGAGCATGGCGCGTCGCCGCGCAGTTCGGGATCATCGCGACCGGCTGGTTGGCCGCGTGCGTCGGATAGGTGCGGACCTTGACGTCGAGCACGGTAGAGAGCCCGCCCAAGCCCTGCGCGCCGATGCCGAGTGCGTTCACCTTGTCGTAAAGCTCGATGCGCAGCTCTTCGGTCTTGTTCTGCGGCCCGCGCGCTTTGAGCTCGGCCATGTCGATCGGCTCCATCAGCGCTTCCTTCGCCATCAGCATCGCCTTCTCGGCGGTGCCGCCGATGCCGATGCCCAGCATTCCGGGCGGGCACCAGCCCGCGCCCATGGTGGGCACGGTCTTCAGCACCCACTCGGCGATCGAGTCCGACGGGTTGAGCATCGCGAACTTCGATTTTGCCTCGGAACCGCCGCCCTTCGCGGCGACGTCCACTTCGACCTTGTCGCCGGGCACGAGGTTGACATGCACGACGGCTGGCGTGTTGTCGCGCGTGTTCTTGCGCCCACCGAGCACGTCGCCCAGGATCGAGGCGCGCAGCGGGTTCTCCGCGTCGAGATACGCGCGGCGCACGCCTTCGTTCACCACGTTCTCAAGCGCGCCGTCGAAGTCGAAACGCACGCCCATGCCGATCTGCAGGAACACGTTGACGATGCCCGTGTCCTGGCAGATCGGACGGTGGCCCTCCGCGCACATGCGGGAGTTGGTCAGGATCTGCGCGATCGCGTCCTTGGCTGCCGGGGATTGCTCGCGCTCGTAAGCGCGGCCGAGCGCGCGGATGTAGTCGGCGGGGTGGTAGTAGGAGATGAATTGCAGCGCGTCCGCGACGCTCTGGACGAGGTCGGCCCGCCGGATCAGGGTCATGGAAGTGCTTTACAGGGGGATGATTTGGTGATTTTATCTGCACGCCCATCGTCCCAGCGTATAAACGCAAGATCCACGGAGGAGCCGTTATGGAAGCCAAGGCGCGCCGTCCGGCGAAAGCGAGCCCCAGCGATGACGTATCGGAAGCGCAGATTGCTGTGCACTGGCAGGAGGAGGGCTACTTCGCGCCGCCGAAGGAGTTCGTAGCGCAGGCGAACCTCCGCGACAAAAGCATCTTCAAGCGCTTCGCGCTCGAGAAATTCCCTGGCTACTACAAGGAATTCGCCGAGCTCCTCGACTGGCACAAGAAGTGGGACAAGCTCTTCGACGGCTCGAACCCGCCTTTCTGGAAATGGTACGTGGGCGGCAAGATCAATGCTTGCTACAACTGCGTCGATCGCCACCTCGCAACGGAGCGAAACAAGACGGCGATTCATTTCGTGCCCGAGCTCGAGAGCGAGCCGATCCAGCACCTCACCTACCAGGAGCTCTACGTCCGGGTGAACGAATTCGCCGCGCTGCTGCGCTATTTCTGCGGCCTGAAAGCGGGCGACCGGGTGACGCTGCACATGCCGATGGTCGCAGAGCTGCCGATCACCATGCTCGCCTGCGCGCGCCTGGGCGTGATCCATTCGCAGGTATTCAGCGGCTTCAGCGGAAAGGCTTGCGCGGACCGTGTGACCGATTCAGAAAGCCGCGTACTCATCACGATGGACGCCTACTACCGGGGCGGCAAGCTCCTCGATCACAAAGAGAAGGCCGACATCGCGGTAACCGAGGCCGAAAAGGACGGCCACAAGCTGGAGAAAGTGCTCGTCTGGCAGCGCTATCCGGGCAAGTACTCGAGCGCCGCCAAGCTTGTAGAGGGACGCGACTTCGTGGTGAACGAGCTGCTGCCCAAGTATCGCGGCCAGCGTCACGATCCGGTGCCGATGCCGGCGGAGGCGCCGCTGTTCCTCATGTACACGAGCGGCACCACCGGCAAACCCAAAGGCGCTCAGCATTCCATCGGCGGCTACCTCTCGTATGTGACATGGACGTCGAAATATGTGCAGGACATCCATCCGGAGGACGTCTATTGGTGCCTCGCAGACATCGGCTGGATCACAGGGCACTCGTACATCGTGTACGGGCCGCTCGCGCTCGCGGCCTCCTCGGTGATCTACGAAGGATTGCCCACTTATCCAGACCCCGGCCGGCCTTGGCGCATTGCCGAGGAACTGGGCGTGAATATCTTCCACACCTCGCCTACCGCGATCCGCGCGCTTCGCAAGGAAGGTCCCGACGAGCCCGCCAAGCACAACTACCGCTTCAAGCACATGACGACGGTCGGCGAGCCGATCGAGCCCGAAGTCTGGAAGTGGTATTTCAACGTCGTGGGCAAGAAGCAGGCGGTGATCGTCGACACGTGGTGGCAGACCGAAACAGGCGGCTTTCTGTGCACGACCATGCCGGGCATGCACAAGATGAAGCCGGGCAGCGCCGGCCCCGCGGTGCCGGGTATCCATCCGGTGATCTACGACGAGGAAGGCAAGGAGCTCAAAGCCGGCTCCGGCAAGGCGGGCAACATCTGCATCCGCAATCCGTGGCCCGGCATCATGCAGACCATCTGGAAGGACCCGGATCGCTTCGTGCGGGTCTATTACTCGCGCTACAGCAAGAACCCGAAGAGCAAGGATTGGCGCGACTGGCCCTACATGGCGGGCGACGGCGCCGTGCAGGCGAAGGACGGCTACTACCGCATCCTCGGGCGCATCGACGACGTCATCAATGTGGCCGGCCATCGCCTGGGCACGAAGGAGATCGAATCGGCGGCGCTGCTCGTGCCCGAAGTGGTCGAGGCGGCGGTGGTGCCGGTCGTCGACCAGATCAAGGGCAAGGTGCCCGACCTTTACGTGGCGCTCAAGCCGGGCCTGCAGGCCTCGGAAGACATCGCGAAGAAGGTATCGGCCTCCGTGGTCTCCGAGATTGGCGCGATCGCGCGGCCGCGGCAGGTGGTGATCGTGCCCGACATGCCGAAGACCCGCTCGGGCAAGATCATGCGCCGCGTGCTTGCCGCCATCTCCAACAAGCAGGATCCGGGTGACGTGTCGACGCTCGCCAATCCGGAGGTGGTGGACCGCATCCGCGCGCTCGGCCGCTAGGGCCGACAGAGCGGCGATTTGCCTTTTGGCAAGTTTGATGTAAGCATCCCGCGCGCCACGCTTCACCTAACCAACCAGGGAGGAGAGGTTAGCTATGGCAATCGAGATCCCGAAGAACTTTAGAACGGTGATCGTTGCCGCGTCGGTCGGCAACGTGATCGAGTGGTACGACTTCTACATCTTTGGCAGTCTGGCGGCGGTTCTCTCCGTCAAGTTCTTCGACAAGACTCACCCGGTAGCCGCGCTCCTCAGCACCATCGCGTTATTCACCGCCGGCTTCCTGATCCGGCCGCTCGGCGCGTTCCTCTTCGGCTGGCTCGGCGACCGGGTCGGGCGCAAGTACACGTTCCTCATCACGCTCACCGGCATGGGGCTTGGCACGGGCTGCATTGGCCTGATTCCGACGTTCCAGGAGATCGGCCTCTCGGCGGCCTTCATCCTCTTCGCCCTGCGCATGCTTCAGGGCCTTTGCCTGGGCGGCGAGTACGGCGGCGCGATCACCTACGTCGCGGAGCACGTGCGCGATGAGCGTCGCGGCTATTACACCGGATGGCTGCAGACGTCGCCAACGCTCGGAATCATCGTGTCTCTCGCCGTGATCCTCGGCTGCCGCACCTACTTCGGCAACGATGTCTTCAACGACTGGGCGTGGCGCGTACCGTTCCTTATCTCCTTCCTGCTCGTGGCGATCGCGATCTACATCCGCCTGCAGTTGCAGGAGACGCCGATCTTCCAGGAGATCAAGGCCAAGGGGCTGATGACCAAGAACCCGTGGAAGGAGGCGTTCCTCAGCCAGAACATCAAGTTCGTGCTCATCGCCTCGATCGTCGTGATCGGCGAGGGCGTGGTCTGGTACAGCGGGCAGTTCTGGGCGCTGTACTTCCTGCAGCAGGTCTCGAAGGTGGATCCGGTGACGACGGCGTGGATCGTCGGAGCAGGCCTGTTGATCGGTACGCCGACGCTGATTCTCTATGGATGGCTCTCCGATATTGTCGGGCGCAAGCCGATCATTCTCGGCGGATTCCTGCTCGCCGCGGTTACCTACTATCCGCTCTACATGTGGCTGGGAAGCGTCACCAAGCCCGGCGCCATCAACTATCCAGTCGCGATCTTGATCGTGGCAATCCTGGTCTCGTATGTCGGCATGGTGTACGGACCGATCGGCGCGTTCCTCGCCGAATACTTCCCTGGGCGCATTCGGTACACGTCCGTGTCCGTGCCATATCACATCGGCAACGGCTGGGGCGGCGGCTTGGTGCCCTTCATCACGTCTGCGGCTTACCAGGCAACCGGCAGCGTCGGCAACGCGCTTCTTTATCCGATCCTTGTGCCGGCGGTGTGCTTCGTGCTCGGGGTCTTCCTCATGCCCGAGACGCGCAAGCACAGTATCTGGAACGAGGGGATGATGCCGGCGCGGCGATAGCGCGCTTCCAAGCGCCATGCAAAGCCCGCCCGCAAGGCGGGCTTTTCATTTGCGCGCGGTAAAATCTGCGCTAGCGGAGAGATGGCCGAGCGGTCTAAGGCGCACGCCTGGAGAGCGTGTATGCGCGATGAGCGCATCGTGGGTTCGAATCCCACTCTCTCCGCCAACCATGCCCGGAAAGAAAAACGCCCGCGGTTTAGGCCGCGGGCGTAACCATCGCGTTGTAGCGCGATGGAGGAGGATCCGACACCCGCACCTTAGCGTGGCGCGCGTTTCCAGCGCCTGACCCGCAACTGACAGTGGCCTGACTGGGCGTGCGCATGACTTACAATTGCACACGGCGGGCCTCCCCGCATTGCAGTCTGGTGAACCTGGTCAGGTCCGGAAGGAAGCAGCCACAGCCGGCCCCTGCAAGTGCCGGGGGTTAGGCTCGCCTCTCATTTCCACGACGCGATGAGCTATCAAGTACTTGCGCGCAAGTGGCGCCCCAAGGATTTCGCGAGCCTGGTGGGCCAGGAGCATGTCGTGCGCGCGCTGCGCCACGCGCTCGAGGCGAAGCGTCTGCATCACGCGTATCTCTTCACCGGCACGCGCGGTGTCGGCAAGACCACCCTCGCGCGCATCCTCGCCAAATGCCTTAACTGCGAAACGGGAGTCACGCCGGAGCCGTGCGGCAAGTGCGCGGCGTGCGTGGAAATCGACGCCGGGCGTTTCGTCGACCTGCTCGAAGTCGACGCGGCGACCAACACGCGCGTCGACGAGATGCGCCAGCTCCTGGAGACGGCGCAATACGCGCCCACCGCCGGACGCTACAAGGTGTATGTGATCGACGAAGTGCACCAGCTTTCCGGCCATGCGTTCAACGCCATGCTGAAGACGCTGGAGGAGCCGCCCGAGCACATGAAATTCGTGCTGGCGACGACCGACCCGCAGAAGATCCCGGTGACGGTCTTGAGCCGCTGCCTGCAGTTCAACCTGAAGCAGATGCCGCCGGCAGCGATCGCCACGCATCTCGCCCGCATCCTGCGGGAGGAGCAGGTGCCGGCGGAGCCGGAGGCGCTCGCGCTGATCGCGCGCGCCGCCGCGGGCAGCATGCGCGATGCGCTCTCGCTGCTCGATCAGGCGATCGCGCACGGGGCAGGGCGCGTGAGCGCCACCGATGCCGCCGACATGCTCGGGGCGATCGACCGCGGCCATCTGCTGGCACTCATCGATGCCGTCGCGCGCGGCGATGCTGCGGCGGCGGTGAAGATCGCCGATGAAATGCAGGAGCGCAGCCTCTCGTTCGATGCCGCGCTCGCCGACCTGGCGGCGCTCCTTCTCAAGCTGGCGCTTGCGCAGAGCGTCCCCTCGGCGCTGGACGAGGAGCCCGAGCGTGCGCGCCTGGCCGAGCTCGCCGAGCGGCTCGACCCGGAGTCGCTGCAGCTCTACTACCAGATCGCCCTGCAAGGCCGCGAGGACCTGCCGCTCGCGCCCGACGAGCACGGCGGGTTCGTAATGACGCTCTTGCGCATGCTCGCCTTCCGTCCCGAGGGCGCGGAGAAGCCGATCGAGCGGCCGGCGCAACGCAGTGCCGCCGCGCCCAAGGCGCCGAGTGCCGCCGCTGCTGCCGGCTGGCCCGAGCTCGTGCAACAACTCAGCGTGGCCGGCGCG
>DASSLQ010000083.1:0-4147 GCA_035689325.1 Burkholderiales bacterium
AGTTCCGTGCTGGAAAGGCACTGAAGGACGCGATAAACTAGCGCCCCTTTTTCGGGTAGCAGTAGAGGGTGCTTAGCTCAGCGGTAGAGCGCTGCCCTTACAAGGCAGATGTCGGGAGTTCGACCCTCTCAGCACCCACCAACGGAGCGGTAGTTCAGTTGGTTAGAATACCGGCCTGTCACGCCGGGGGTCGCGGGTTCGAGTCCCGTCCGCTCCGCCAACTTCACTAAGTGTTCTTTTCCCGCGCGAGCCCCATCGCGTGGCGTGAACCGGCCATGGAGTAGGTGCCACAAGTAGTTTCTGTAGATGGATTAACTACAGAACGGCCATGGAGCTTCAGAATGTCGCGCGCTTCGAGATACTGCCTTGCATGACGGCCGCGGTTGTGAACAACATCGGCAAATGCAACCGCAACCGAAGCCGCAACCCGACCCAGGCAGGCGCGTCTTGGTGATCGATGACGACATCGATACCGCGCAGTCGCTGTTCTTTTTGCTGCTTGATATGGGACACGATGCGGCCTATGCGACGGATGGAAGCTCGGCGCTTGAGATGTCGAGGAAGCTGCGGCCGGAGTTCGTGCTCCTGGACATCGGCTTGCCGGACCTGGAAGGCAGTGAGGTTGCCGCCCGATTGCGGCGCATCCCCGGATGCGAAGACACGTTGATCATCGCCATCACGGGGCTTGGCGACGAACACCGCCAGCGCATGCTCAAGGCAGGCTGCGACGCGTTCTACGTCAAGCCCATCGAGCCGAGGATGCTCGGAGACCTGCTGGGACGCGGTTGATCGGCGCACGGATCGGCTCGCGCCGCGCGCGGCGTAAACCAGAGATAGTCGTAGCTGGCGCCATCGTAGTCGGAAGCTGACCGGTTGCCTTCCTCTGCTTCGATGAATGCAACGCTCAGCACATCGCCATCGCCCGCATAGAGCGGCACGCCGCGGTCGCGCTGCGCATGGCCCGCGCCGGCGATGAGCACGCTAGGTGACTTGAGCACCGACGCCATGCGCGCGTCGCGTGCTCGCTGAGCCTCGACCATGCCTGCCAACATCTTCGCTTCAGGCGCGGCGCCGCAGTGGCCGTCGATGATGTCGCGCTCCAGGGCCGCTTTCACTCCCGCTGGCGCCTGCGGCAGGTTTGCGCGAGCCGGGTCCGCGACGTTGGCGCGCGCCTCGTCGCGCGAGAGGTTCGCGGCGGCGAGCGGCCAGTCCTGCTCGAGCGCGAACGCAACGAGCGGCCGGTAGAGCGGCCAGTTCCAGCCGCGCCGGTCGAAGTGGCCGGCATCGGCGATGGCTTCCACATCGGCCCCGCGGGCACGGGCGGCGTCGATCGCGGCCTGGTATTCGGTATCGAACTGCTCCATGGCGAGCTGCCGCTTGCCGCCCCGCGCGGCGAGCGCCTCGAGCACCACGCGCTGCAGGCGGTGGTGCTCCGGATTGTCGTGCATCTCGCCGAGGATCACGTGGCGCGCGCGCGCCGCACGGTCGAAAAGTTCCTGCGGCGCGACGTAGCGCTCCGCGCGCACGTCCCAGATCCGGCCGACCAGCGGATGCTCGCCGGGCGCGAGCGGTCGCGCGCAGGCGGCGAGGATGCACAAGCCGAGGGTGGCGAGAAGTTTCAAGCTAAGATCTGGTCAGGGGATCCAGCATAGCCGTGAGCGGGCTCGGCAACATCGGCAAGTACGAGCTGCGGCGTCAGATCGGGCGCGGCGCGATGGGCGTCGTCTACGAGGCGTTCGACACCGTGATCGAGCGGCGCGTGGCGCTCAAGATGCTGCGTACCGAGGTGTTCCCGGCCGAGCAGCTCCCCGAGGTGCGGGCGCGCGTGAAGCGCGAGGCGCACTCGGCCGGCAAGCTCTCGCACCCGAACATCGTCACCATCTTCGATTACGGCGAGCACCAGGGCGCGCCGTACATCGTGATGGACCTGATGGAGGGCGAGGAGCTCTCGAAGAGCCTGGAGAGTGGCGCCCGCATGCAGCTTGGCACGGTGGCGCGCGTCATGGAGCAGCTCCTTGCCGCCCTCGGCTACGCGCACGAGCACGGCGTGGTGCATCGCGACGTCAAGCCCGCGAACATGTTCGTGCTGCGCGACGGCACGCTCAAGGTGGTCGACTTCGGCCTCGCGCGCGTCGAGTCCTCCAATCTCACCGAAACCGGCGCGGTGCTCGGCACGCCCGCCTACATGTCGCCCGAGCAGTTCCTCGGCATACCAGTGGACGCGCGCAGCGACATCTTCTCCGCCGGCGTGGTCCTCTACCAGCTCCTCACCGGCGACCGGCCGTTCACCGGCTCGCCGACGACCATCATGCAGAAGGTCCTGCGGCAGGACCCGATCGAGCCTTCGGCGCTCAATCCGACGCTGTCGCACGCCTGGGACACGATCATCAAGCGCGCGCTCGCGAAGAAACCGGACGACCGGCTGCAGAGTGCGCGCCAGTTCGCCGAATGGGTGCGCCTCGCGCACGAGGGCAAGGCCCTGCCGCAGGACGCTGCCATCGCGGACAGCGCCACCACCATACGCATGCTCTCGCAGGAGGCGACGGTCCGTATCCCAGCGCCCGGTTCGCGGCGCCGCAAGTTGACGATCGCGGGTGCGGCAGCGGCGGCAGTCGTCCTGGTCGTCGCGGTGGCAGCGGCAGTGCTTTACCGCCGCACGGAAGCGCCGGTGCCGCCGCCACCTGTCGCTGCCAGCGTGCCGGGGCGACCTGCGCCAGCGCAGGTGCACGCCGCGACTGCGCCGGCCGAAAAGCCGCAGCCCGTGCAGAAGAAGGAGCGACCGGTGGTCGCAAGAGCCCAGCCGGCGCCGGTCATCCAGCCCGCGCCGAAGGTGGAACCGGCGCCGAAGATGGCCACCGTCGCACCACCGGCCGCGCCCAAGACGCAGGCGCCGCCACCGCTCTCCGGGAAGGTGAAGTCGATCGACCACAACTGGGGCTTCCTCGTCGCCGAGGTATCGCAGCCGGGCTCGCTCAAGACTGGCGACCGCCTCTACGCGCATCTCGGCGACGGCAGGCGCGTGTCGATGGTGGTGCGCCGGATTTCGGGTAACCTGGTTTCGGCAGTACCCGAGGGGCAGAAACTATCCGATGACATGCTGGGCGCATCGGTCAGCGCCAAGTAGGTGGGAAAGCCGCGCTAGACGCGCTTGCTGGCTGCTCGTCGTGCTGGCGCTCGCCGCGGCCGGCTGCGCGCGCCACCGCGGCGCCGCGCAAAGCGCGGCGCCGTCGCAGACGGCATCACTCCTGCCGGCGGATATCGCGATCGGCTTCCTGGCGCAGATCAACTCGCAACCGGCGCGCACCACGCTCACGGGTGAATCGACAGTGCCGGCCTGCCGGTTCACCGAGAAGGGCATGTGGTCCGCCGGCGGCTATCGCAAGCTCACCGGGCAGCACGGCCCCGCGCAGGCTACGCCTTACGCCGGCTGGACGCTCGCCAGGGTCGAGAACGCGCAGGGGCGCGAGATCACGAGCGCCGACCTAAATCAGTCCGGCGTTCTCTGGTACTACGACCTGCGCACGCCCCGCACCGCGCGCACCGCGTTCAGCGTCAGCGATCATTGCAACCTCGGCCCGAGCGGCGACGCCCCGCAGCGCATCGTGGAAGCCTTAAGCGCGCTCGGGGTGGAAGTCCCGGCGTCGTACGGCTTCCTTTCGCGCTGAGGCGCCTTCAGCGGCTGGTAGAATCGCGTCCCCTCCATGTTTGATTTGGTCCAGAAATACAGGCGGGCGATGCAGGTTGTCCTCGGCCTGATCGCGATCACGTTCGCGACCTGGGGAATCGAGTCCTACACGCGCTTCGCCGGCGGCCGCGACACGGTGGCGAGCGTGAACGGCTCGGACATCTCGCGGCGCGAGTTCGACGAGCAGCTGCGCGTGCAGCAGGAGGGCATGCGGCGCATGTTCGGCGGCCAGGTCGACCCGGCGGCGTTCGACAACCCCGAGATGCGCCGCGCCATGCTCGACCAGATGGTGAACGAGCGCGTGGTCGCCACCGAGACCGCCAAGCGCAACCTCTGGGTCGACGACAAGCGTCTCACGGAGGCGATCCTTTCGATTCCCGACTTTCAGGTCGGTGGCAAGTTCTCCGAGCAGCAGTTCGACAACGTGGCGCGCTCGCAGAGCCCGCCGCTCAGCGCGCGGCA
>DASSLQ010000084.1:0-9959 GCA_035689325.1 Burkholderiales bacterium
CAGCCGCGCGAGGGCACTGCGCTCGCCGCGCAGTTCAGCGTGCGCGCCATCCCGCTCAAGAAGAGCGGTGTCGGCGGGCTTTGCTGGCTCGTGCGGCCGGCGACCTGAGGTCGCCGCAGGATCGTGTCCTCCGCCTTTGAAGTGGTGGCGCTCGCCGCCTCGGCGGGCGGCCTCAACGCGCTCACGCACGTGCTGGCGGCGCTGCCGGAGGACTTCCCGGCCGCGCTGGTCGTCGTCCAGCACCTCGATCCGCGACATCGCAGCCTGCTGGCCGACATCCTCAGCCGCCGCGCCGTGCTATCGGTCAAGGAAGCCGCCGACGGCGACGAGCTGCGGCCGGGTTGCGCCTACATTGGCCCGCCCAACCACCACCTCCTGGTCAACCCCGATCGCAGCATCTCGCTCACCCAGACGCAGCTCGTGCATTTCGTGCGGCCCTCGGCAGATCTGCTGTTCGAGTCGACCGCCGCGAGCTTCAAGGAGCGCGCCATCGCCGTGGTACTTTCCGGCAGCGGCTCGGACGGCGTCATGGGCGTGAAAGCGATCAAGAAGATGGGCGGCACGGTCATCGTCCAGGACCCGAAGAACGCAGAGTTCGCCGGCATGCCGGAGTCGGTGCAGGCCACCGGACTCGCCGATTTCGTGCTGACGCTCGACGAGATCGCCCCCGCGCTGCGAAGGCTCTGCACCGCAAATGACTGAGATGCACGATCCGCACTTCGAGACGCTGCTCGAGTTCCTGCAGCGCGAGCGCGGCTTCGACTTCACCGGCTACAAGCGCCCAAGCCTCGCGCGGCGCGTCGCGCGGCGCATGGAGGCGGTGGGTGTCGACGACTACGAGCGCTACGTCGAGTATCTCGAGGTGCATCCCGAGGAGTTCGTCCAGCTCTTCAACACCGTCCTGATCAACGTCACCTCGTTCTTCCGCGACGCGCCGGCATGGGAATACCTGAAGACAGATGTCGTGCCGGAGCTCCTCGGGTCGAAAGGTGCGCACGGGCAGGTGCGCATCTGGTCGGCGGGCTGCGCCTCCGGCGAGGAAGCGTACTCGCTCGCCATGCTGTTCGCCGAGGCGCTCGGCGCCGAGGGATTCTGCGAGCGCGTCAAGGTCTACGGCACCGACGCCGACGAGGAGGCGCTCAACCACGCGCGGCTGGCGAGCTACACGGCGAAGGACCTCGAGACCGTGGACCCGGCGCTGGCGAAGCGCTACTTCGAGGAGGCGAACGGGCGCCTCGTGTTCCGCCCGGACCTGCGCCGCTCGGTGATCTTCGGCCGCCACGACATCGTGCAGGACGCTCCGATCTCGCGGCTGGATCTCCTCGTGTGCCGCAATACGCTCATGTACTTCAACGCCGAGGCGCAGCAGAAGATCCTGCAGCGCTTTCACTTCGCGCTGAGCGGCGAGGGCAAGGGCTATTTGTTTCTCGGGCGCGCCGAGATGCTGCTTGGCCATTCGGCGCTCTTTTTCACACCCGTGAATCTCAAGTGCCGCATCTTCGCCAAGGTGCCGCAACCGGGGCTCGCCGCGCGGCCGCGGCTGCCGGCACAGGTCGCCGAAAATTCCAATGGGGGGGACATCATGCGCAACGATCGCCTGCGCGAATTGGCGCAGGACGAGTCGCCGGTGGCGAGAATCGTGGTGGATCTGAACGGCACGCTCGCCATTTTGAACCAGGAGGCGCGCATCGCCTTCAGCGTCAACCCGAAGGACATCGGCCGGCCGCTGCAGGACCTCGAGATCTCCTACCGGCCGCTCGAGCTGCGCTCGCTCATCGAGCAGGCCTATGCCGAGCGCCGCACCGTGACGCGGACGAACATCGAGCGGCGCTTCCCCGACGGCGAGCGCCAGTACTTCGACGTGGTGATCGCGCCGCTCTTCGAGAACAGCCAGAACCCGGTCGGCGTCGGCATTACCTTCGTCGATGTCACGCGCTACTCGCGCATGTCGGAGGAGCTGCAGCGCACGCGCGAGGAGTTCCATACCGCGAACGAGGAGCTGCAGTCCTCCAACGAGGAGCTCGAGACGACCAACCAGGAGCTGCAGTCCTCCAACGAGGAGCTGGAAACGACCAACGAGGAGCTGCAGTCGACCAACGAGGAGCTGGAGACCATGAACGAGGAGCTCCAGTCGACCAACGAGGAGCTGCAGACGGTGAACGAGGAGCTGCGCACGCGCACCGAGGAGACGAACCACCTCAACGCCTTCCTCGAGTCGGTGCTCACCGGCATGCGCGCCGCCGCGGTGGTGGTGAACCAGAACCTCAACGTGCTCGTCTGGAACCGCCGCGCCGAGGACCTGTGGGGGATGCGTGCCGACGAGGTGCAGGGACGCTCGCTCCTCAACCTCGACATCGGCCTGCCGGTGGTGCAGCTGCGCGACGTCGTGCGCGCCTGCCTCTCGGGCGAGAAGGAGCACCAGGAGATCGTGCTCGACGCCGTCAACCGCCGCGGCAAGAAGATCCAGTGCCGCATCACCTGCACGCCGCTGGTCTCGCTGGCGAAGAAGCGCGAGGGGGCGATCCTGCTGATGGAAGAGATCGCGCCGTAGCCGTTGGGCGACGACCTCGCGCGTTGTGTGGCGTTCTACTGCGGTCCGAAGCTTGCGTCCGCAGATCCATGGCAGCCGCTTCAGGTTTGGACGACGATCTCGGTGCGTAGCAGCGTTTGCGACGCGAGCTTCGCGCGCCAGACGATGGTGCTGGTCGGCTGCCGCTGGTCATAGCCGCGCGAGATCCAGCCGCAGAGCGGCGAGAGGCTCCCGCGATAGATCTGCGCCTCGCCTCCGGCGGGCAGCGCGAGCCGCAGCCTGATGCCGTCGCGCTCGATCAGGAAACCGTCGGCCACCGCGTCGACGCGGCAGTCCTCGGCCCAGTGGAACAGGAGCTCGACATCGTGCGCTTGCGCCATCGCGAGCGAGTCCTCGATCACGAGCCGCCGCGCGCGCTTGTCGAGCTCGACGAGCCGCCGGTGCCTCACCGGGTCGGCAAGGCGCAGGTAGCCGTCGTGCCAGCCCTCGAAGGTGTCCTTCTCCGCGGAGGAGAGCCACAGGCCGCAGCCGGCGCGCGCGTGCTTCACCCACATGAAGTTGCCGCCCTGCTCCGACTGGTCGCGGCCGTCGATGCGCACGGTGTTGTGCGCGCCGGTGCCGCGGAAGTATTCGCGCCAGCGCTCGTGCGTGTGATAGGCGTAGGTGCCGGGATCGACCAGGAACTCGCGCCCGCCCACCGACAAGGTGAATGACAGCGCGTCGGCGTGCCCATGGGCGGCAATCGACGTGTAGCCGAGCGCTCCGGCGTCCACCACGGCGCGGATCTCCGCCGGCGTATCGAACTCCGCCCCGAGGATGAAGTAGCCGCCGTCGGCAAAGCTCTGGCGCACCGGCAGGCGTGTCGTCTCCGCCGGCAGCGCGTCGTATTCGGCAGCGGCGGCGCTGCCGAGCAGCCAGCGCGCCCGATCGTCGAGCGCACCGGCTTTCAGCTTGAAATCGCCGCGGCGGAAAAGCGCGGCGCCGAGCCCGAGAGCGGAGCGGAAGGGCGAGAAGCCGGGGTCGGGATCCAGGCGCAGCAGGTAGCCGTCGTCGGCATCGCCGAAGAGGGGCACGTTGCCGCCGACATCCATGATCGCGGCGAGGTAGTCCACCATCGCCTCGATGCGCGACTCGTATTCGGCGGAGAACGGCTCGCCGTTCGCTCGTGCCACGAGCAGGCAGGTGAGCAGCATGTCGAGCACGAACTGCTGGTACCACACCGCCTGCTCGCGGTTGACGCCGTCCGGCGCGTTCTGCGCCAGCGCCTCGCGCTCGAGGATGCGCTTCGCGTGCCGGCCCCACTCGGCGAGCTCGGGCCAGTGCGGCCAGGTCGCCGCGGCGACGAAAAGCCCGGTGGCTTCGCCGAGCAGGTGGTTGTTGGCCGAGGAGTGCGCGGAGAGCCAATGGCGGATGAAATGCGCGTGCTCATAGACCGAGCGCAGCCAGCGCGCCTTGAAGTCGGCGTCGGCGATCGGCTGCACGAGCTGCCAGGCGAGCGCCCAGTTGGCGAGGCGAATGCCCGCCTCGAGCGCGCTCGCCCAGTTCGGGCCCAGGGCGTACGGGCAGGCGATGAACCAGCTCTCGAGCTGCTCGGCGAGCGCGTCGTAGTAGCGGCGCTTGCCGGAGAGCGCATAGGCCTGCGCGAGCGTGACCAGGTGCAGGTGCCGGTTCGGCTCCCAGAGGTACTTGATGTCGCCGACGAGGTCGGGATCGCGGTAGTCGAGGAGCTTGCCGTAGGTGAGCGGCGCCTCGATGCCGCTCTTCGGATCGCGGTTCCAGCGCGCTGGCATGCCGAGGTCGACCTCGCGCAGCGCAAAGAGCGCAAGGCGCCCGTGCGCGATCTCGTCGGCTGCCGCGAGATAGCGCTCGGGGTTCACGCCTGGGTCCCGATTGACCCACGCCTTGCCTTGCGTGCCGAGGTCCGGTGCGGGCACGGTGGGCGCGGGCACCAGCCCGGCGCGCTCGGCGCGCATCAGCATCGCGCGTACGGCGCGATGCGCAACCTCCAGCGGCGACATGCAGCGCAGGCGGTTGAGCCGCCAGCGCAGCGTCTTCTTCAGCCGCGGAGGTACGTCCGGTGCCAGATTTCGAGGTTCAGTAGCGTCCACAGCATTGCTTCGTGATTGCGCCTGCCGGCGAGATGCTCGTCGATCAGGCGGTCGAGCACCGCGGCGTCGCAATAGGCGCGCGTGCGGCAGCCCGCGCCGCGCAGGTGATCGACGACGAGCTCGCGCGACTCGGTGCGCATGAGATCGGCGAGCGCAATGCGAAAGCCGCGCTTCTGCGGCTTGACGCGCGCATCGGCGAGCAGTCTTTCGTCCGCGCGCCGCAGGATCCACTTGGTGGAGAGCCCGCGCACGCGCGCCGCGTCCGGCAGCGCCGAGACGTACTCGGCCAGGCGGTGGTCGAGGAACGGCGCGCGCAGCTCGAGCGACGCCGCGGCGGTCATGCGGTCGCTCCTCTCGAGCAGGCCGTCGGCGAGCCAGCTCACCTGCTCGTAGTAGAGGATGCGCCGCAGCGCGCTCGCCTGGCTGTCGGCTGGCGCCGGCTCGCGCGCATCGGCGAGCGGAATGACGAACAGGCCATTCACTTTCCGGGTGCCGGGCACGAGGCCGCGCAGGAACGTATGGCGGCGATAGCCGCCGAGAATCTCGTCGCCGCCGTCGCCGGAGAGCACGACCTGCACCTCGCGCGCCGCCTCGCGCGCGAGGAGATGCAGCGCCACGTCGGCCGGGCGGTGAAACGGCGCATCGCGCCGCGCCACCGCCTGCGGCAGCGCGCCGAGCACGTCGCGCCGCGCGAGCACGATCTCGTGGTGCGCGGTGCCGTAGTGCTTGGCGACGCGCGCGGCGGCGGGCAGCTCGCTTTGCTTGTCGTCGGCAAAGCCGGCGGTGAACGTCGTGAGCTTCTCGATATGGCGCTTCATCAGCGCGACGATCGCGGCCGAGTCGTAGCCGCCCGAGAGGAAGGCGCCCAGCGGCCGGGCGCCATCCATGTGCAGGCGCACGGCTTCATCCAGTCGCGCGATAAAGCCCTCGACCGGCTCCTGCGGCGCGGGCGCGAGCGTGAGCGCCTCGCCGTCGGGCGGCGACCAGTAGCGCGTCTCGCGCAGGTTGCCGAACTGCCACAGCGCATACGTCCCGGGCGCGAGCTTGCGCACGCCGGCGACCAGCGTGCGCGGCCCGCGCACGTAGCCGAGCGCGAGGTAGTCGCTTACCGCGGCCGCATCGACCTCGGACTTTGCGTCCGGTGCGCGCACGAGCGCCTTCACCTCGGAGGCGAAGAAGAGCACGCCGGCCGCCTGGCGTACATGCAGCGGCTTCTGCCCGTAGCGGTCGCGCGCGAGCATCAGGCGGTCCTTGCGCGCATCCCACAGCGCGAACGCAAATGCGCCGCGCAGGCGCTTCACCACTTCCTTGTCCCAGTACCGGTAGGCCTGCGCGAGCAGCTCGGCATCGTTGGCCGCGGCGAGCGCGATGCCGTGCCGGCCGAGCTCGGTGCGCAGCTCGGCGGCGTTGAGGATCGCGCCATCGAGCGCCACCGAAATGCCCTCGGGGTCGGAAAACGACGCCGCCATCACGACGCCGCGCCGCGGCTGCCGGTCGATGAGCGCGCAGAGCGCTTCATCACCGTTGCGATGCGCGAGCGCCTCCACCATCGGCGCGAGCGCGCCGGGCTCGGGAGCGCTGCTCGTCGCCGCCCAGCCGGCTAGGCCGCACATGCGAGCCGCTCCTCCTGCGCAGCGGGACTGCGGTACTGGCGGTGCCAGATCTCGAGCGTGAGCAGCGTCCAGAGCAGCTTGTCGTGCGTCTGTACGCCGTGCGTATGCTCGTGCAGGACGCGGTCGAGCACCGCGGTGTCGTAGTAGCTGCGCGTGAGCGAGTCGGGCGAGCGCAGGTGGTCGTAGAGGTACTCGCGCATGCCGCCGGCGAACCATTCGTCCATCGGCACGCGGAAGCCGACCTTGCGGCGCCTCAGAATTTCGCCCGGCACGATGCTGCGCGCAGCCTCGCGCAGCACGCGCTTGCGGCGCAGCTCGTCCACGCGCCACCGATCGGGCAGCGTGGCGACGAACTCCACGAGCTTGTGGTCGAGGAACGGCACCCGCGCTTCGATCGACGCGGCCATGGCCATGCGATCGCCGCGCTCGAGCAGGTTGTCGGGCAGCCAGCTCGTCTGGTCGTAGTACAGGATGCGCCTGAGCGCGCTCGTATCCGGATGCGCGTCGAAAGGCGGCAGGTCGTCGCGCAGCTCGCGGCCGTGCACCCGCAGGCGCGAGAGCGCCCGGCGCTCGGCGAAATCCATGGCGCCGAACCAGCGCACGTAGCGCTCGCGCCAGTCCTCGCAGTTGAGGCTCGCCACCGCGATCTTCATGTCGCGGTAGCGGAACGGCAGCTCGCGCACCAGCGGCGAGAGCAGCGTGCGGCGCAGGCGCCGCGGCACGCTCCAGTACATCCAGGCGAGGCACTCGGCGACGTGCTTGCGATAGCCGCCGAGCGTCTCATCGGCGCCCTCGCCGGTGAGCACCATCTTCACCGTGCGGGCGGCCTCCCTGGAGAGCAGGTATATCGCGATGTCGGAAGGCTCGGAGACCGGCGCGTCGCGGCAGGCGACGAGGCGCGGGAGATAGTGCATGAACTCCTCGGGCGTCACCGTCATCGGATGGTGATCGGTGCCGAACTCCTGCGCCACGCGCGCCGCGTGCGCGAGCTCGTTGTAGCGGTCGCCGGCGAAGCCGACCGAGAAAGTCTTCACCTTGGAGCAGTAGCGCGTCATCAGCGCGACGATCAGGCTCGAGTCGAGGCCGCCCGAGAGAAAGGCGCCGAACGGCACATCGCTCACCATCTGCAGCTGCACTGCCTCGGAAAGGTGGCCGAGGAAGGCGCCGATCGTCTCCTGCGCCGGCAGGTCGCGCACCACGCCGCGCGGGTACTTGTCGGGCGGCGTCCAGTAGCGCAGCTCCTGCAGGTGGCCGCGCTGCCAGATCACGGCGCTAGCGGGCGCGAGCTTGCGGATGCCGTGGAACAGCGTGTGCGGCCCGGGCACGTAGCGGTACGCGAGGTAGTCCCACACCGAGGCGAGGTCGATCTCGCGCACGATGTTCGGCAGCTTGAGCAGCGCCTTCAGCTCGGAGGCGAAATAGAGCCCGCCCGCCGCCTCGTGCAGATAGAGCGGCTTCTCGCCGAACCGGTCGCGCGCCAGGAACAGGCGCTCGGCGCGCGCATCCCAGACGGCGAAGGCGAACTGCCCGCGCAGGTGGTGCACGCACTGCGGCCCCCAATGCTGGTAGGCGCGCAGCAGCACCTCGGTGTCCGAGTCGCGCTGGAACTCGAGGCCGTGGAACTCGAGCTCGGTGCGAATCTCGCGGAAGTTGTAGATCTCGCCGTTGAAGGTGAGCGCGAGGCCGGCGGCGGCGTCGCGCATCGGCTGCTGCGCGCCGTCCGGATCGATGATCGCGAGGCGCCGGTGGCCGAGCGCCACGCGGTATTCACCGCGCGCGGCGAGGTACGAGCAGCTGCCCGCGCCGTCGGGCCCGCGGTGCGCGAGCGCATTCAGCATCGGCGCGAGCGCGCGCTCGTCCGGGGCGGTCCGGGTCGGCGCAATCCAGCCCGCGATGCCGCACATCAGGTCGCGGCCTTGGGGGTCGGCATCGCGCAGAGCCCCCAGTACAGCGCGGAGAAGTCGCGCGCCACGCGCTCGAGCGAATAGCCCGCGGCGATGCGCTCGCGGCACGCGGCGCTCATGCGCGCAAGCGCGGCCCGATCCTCTGCCAGCCTGGAAATGGCGACGGCCACGGCCTGGGCGTCGCGCGGCGCGACCAGCAGGCCGTGCTCGCCTTCGCTCACCACATCGGGAATCGCGCCCACCGGCGTGACGATCGGAACGCACCCCGCCGCCATCGCCTCGAGCAGCGAATACGGCAGGCCTTCGCCGTAGCTCGCGAGCACCAGCACATCGGCCTGCGCCAGCAGCTGCGCCTTGTGGTTGCCATAGGCGGGGCCGACGAACGCCACGTCGCGCACGAGTCCGGCGTCGCGTACGTACTGACGCAGCCGGGGCTCCTCGGGGCCGCTGCCCGCGAGCACCAGCCGCGCAGCCACGCCGTGGCTGCGCGCGATGCGCAGCGCCTCGATCGTTTCCAGCAGTCCCTTGGCGGGCGCGAGCCGTCCGAAGTAGATCAGCCGCAGCGGCGCGCCCGGGTCGGCGGCAGCGCGGTTGTAGCGCGTGTAAGGCGCGCAGTCGATGCCGTTCGGCACCACCTCTACGGGCTGGCGCGGCAGCCGGGCGCGGAACGCCTCCTGCTGCGCGCGCGAGAGCACCACCACCGCGTCGGCGAGCCGCAGGCTGGCGTGCACCAGGGCGCCGAAAAGCGCGCGCGCGCCGGCAAATTCGTCGAGCCTGCCGCCGTGCACCTGGCAGAGCACGCGCGTCCCGCAGAGCTTCGCCACCGCGAGGTAGATGACGTCGCGCCAGAACGCCTTGTGGTTGAGCGACGTGTTGATATGCAGCAACGCCGCCTGGGCGCGCAGCATCGTCGCGGCGAGCAGGAACGGGCTCGCCGCCAGGCGAGCGAGGCGCGCAAGCAAGTGCTCGCGCCGGCCTTCGCTGCCGATCTGGAAATGCAGGAGCTCGAAGCGCGCGGCGAGGCGCGATCCGAGCAAGCCGTTGAGATGCGTGGTCACGCCGCTGATCGCCTCGCGGCTCGGGCCGAGCAGCACGACCACCGGACGCCTCACGCGGCCTTGCGCAGCGGCACCTGCAGGCGCGGCCTGCGCTCCTCGGAGCCGTTGACGCCGAGCGCCTCGTACACGTCCTCGAGCGCCGCGAGCGCGCGCTCGGGCGCGGCGCGCACGCGCGCGGTCTCGCGCGCGGCGGCGCCCATGCGCTGTGCCAGCTCCCGGTCGGTGAGGATCCGGGCGATCGCGCGGCTCAGGCTTGCCTTGTCGCCCGGCGCCACCAGCAGGCCACTCGCGCCAGCGACCACCACCTCGGGAATGCCGCCCACCTTTGAAGCCACCACCGGGACGCCGGCGCTCATTGCTTCCAGCAGGCCGAGCGGCAGCGCCTCGTCGTACGACGGCAGGGCAAAGACCGCCGCGTGCTCGAGCAGGGCGCGCTTTCCGGACCGACCGACCCAGCCCGTGAACTTCACGGCGTCGCTCATGTTCAGGCGCTCGGCATAGCGCGCAACGCCGACGCGGTCGCCATCGCCGGCGCAGACCAGGCGCACGTCCGGCACCGTGGCCCGCACCGCGGCGATGGCGTCCAGGAGATCGTAGATGCCCTTGGCTGCCTCGAGGCGGCCGAGGAAGAGGACCAGGTTCGACTTCTCGGCGACCGGCGGCACGTCGACTGCCACGGGCGGCGGCACCAGAGCGACCGCCGCTCTGCGCGCGACACTGCGCACCCGGGTGCGCATCGCCTCGCA
>DASSLQ010000085.1:0-5389 GCA_035689325.1 Burkholderiales bacterium
CCTCCGAAGTGAGCACACTGGTGCTCGTGCGCCGCGTGCTGCAGGCGACGAAGCTGCCGGTCGTCGCAAGCGGCGGCATTGCGGACGGCGCCGGCATTGCCGCGATGCTCGCGCTCGGCGCGGACGCGGTGCAGCTCGGCACGCGCTTCATCGCGACCTCCGAGGCGAGCGTGCACGAGAACTACAAGCGTGCGGTGCTCGAGGCGGAGGTGGACCAGACGACGCTCGTCGGCCGCGGCACGCACCCGATCCGGCAGCTCAAGAACGCGTTCAGCGCGAAATACGAAGCGGCCGAGCGCGCCGGCGCGAGCAAAGAAGAGTTGGAGGCGCTCTTCCAGGAATACTCGCTGAAGCAGGCGGCTCTGCGCGGCGATGTCGAATGGGGCAAGGTCGAGGCGGGGCAGAGCGCGGGGCTCGTGCACGACATCGCGCCCGCCGCCGAAGTCATGCGGCGCCTGGTCGCCGAACTGGAGCAGGCGCGGCGGAGGCTCGCTTCCCTATGAACACCTTGCGCATCGAAAGCAAAGGCGCCATCCGCATCCTCACGCTCAATCGTCCCGAGAAGCGCAACGCGCTCGACACGGCGCTGTCGCGCGCGCTGCTCGAGGCGCTGCGCGCCGCCGATGGCGACGAGACAGTGCGCTGCGTAGTGCTCACAGGCGCCGGCCCGGCGTTCTGCGCCGGCGCAGACCTTGCCGAGTTCAAGGGGCTGCGCGATCCGCAAGCTGCGGACATGCGGGCGGAGCTCACGATGCAGCTTCATCTGGCGTTCTCGAAGATGGTGACGCCGGTCGTCACGGCGATCAACGGCCCGGCGATGGGCGGCGGCGCGGGACTCGCGATCGCCGGCGATCTCGCCGTGATGGCGCAGGACGCGAAGCTCGGCTACCCGGAGACGAAGCACGGCATCGTCGCGGCGATCGTGATGGCGAACCTCGTGCGCCAGATCGGACGCAAAGCCGCCTTCGAGCTGGTTGCGCTGGGCGAGCCGATCGACGCGAAGCGCGCGCTCGCCCTCGGCATGGTGAACCGCGTCGTAAGCAAGGCGCGCCTCATGGAGACGGCGCTCGCGCTGGCGACGCAGCTCGCGGCGGTGAACAAGCAGGCGATGGCGCAGACGAAGACACTGTTCCACGAGGTCGCCGACCTGCCGCTCGAGCGCGCGCTCGAGCGCGGGCGCGATGCGAACAAGCGCATGCGCAAGTTCCAGCAGGTGGACGACGGCGCATGAAGCCGCTCGAAGGCATCACCATCCTCGATCTCTCGCGCGTGCTCGCCTGCCCGTTCGCCAGCATGATCCTCGCCGAGCTCGGCGCGCGCGTCATCAAGGTCGAGCAGCCGGGAAGCGGCGACGAGACGCGCACCTTCGAGCCGCAGCTCGCGCGCGACAGCGCGTACTACTTCGTCTGCAACCGCGCCAAGGAGTCGATTACCGTCAACCTGCGCGCCGATGAGGGCCGCAAGCTGGTGCGCGAGCTGGCGCAGAAGGCCGATGTGCTGGTCGAGAATTTCCCGGTCGGCACGCTCGGGAAATATGCGCTCGACTTCGCATCGCTCTCGGCGCTCAATCCGCGTCTCATCTACGTGTCCTGCACGGGCTTCGGGCAGAGCGGGCCGTACAAGGACAAGAAAGGCTACGACACCGTGTTTCAGGCGATGGGCGGCATCATGAGCTTGACCGGCGAGCGCGGCGGCGGGCCGGTGAAGCCGGGATTGCCGGTCGCCGACCTCACCTCGGGCCTGTGGGTCGCGATCGCCATCCTCGCGGCGCTCGCGGGACGCCATCGCACGGCGAGCGGCTGCCAGATCGACTTCTCGATGCTCGACGGGCAGGTGGCGCTGCTCACGCTCGCGGCGGCGCGCTACTTCGCGCTCGGCGAAGTGCCGCCGCGCCTGGGCACCGAGCATCCGGGGCGCGTGCCGTCGGCGAGCTTCCGCTGCGCCGACGGCAAATATGCGCATATCACGGCGAGCGACCAGCATTGGGCTCCGCTCTGCGAGGCGCTTGGCATCAGGCAATGGGGCAGGGCATTTCCGGACAACGCGACGCGCGTGGAGCGCCGTGCCGAGGTGATGGCGAAGCTCACCGAGCGCATCAGCACGCTCGCGCGCGCCGAGCTCATCGCCACGCTCGATGCGGCCGACGTGCCGGTCGGGCCGGTCAACGATGTCGCCGAGATCCTCGACGACCCGCATGTGCGCGCCCGGCGGCTGGTCGGCAGCTTCGACTATCCGCAGGTCGGCGAATTCAGGGCGCTCGCCATCCCCTACAAATTCCTCGGCTACGACAACCCGGAGATCGGCCGCCCGCCAGTCCTGGGCGAGCACACGGAAGCCTTGCTTACCGAGCTCGGCTACTCGCGCGAGCGCATCGCCGAGCTGCGCGCAAAGCGCGCGATATGACGATCGCCTACTCGTTCGCCGAGGGCGTCGCCACCATCGCGCTCGATCGGCCCGAGGTGCGCAACGCGCTCAATCTGGAGATGTGCGAGGCGTTGCTCGCCGCGAGCAAAAGAGCGGCGGATGACGACGCGCGCGTAGTGTTCGTGCGCGGCAACGGCCCGGTGTTCTGCGGCGGCGCTGATCTGAAAGAGCGCCAGGGCAAGGGCGAGCAATGGATCCGCGAGCGGCGCCTGAAGGCCTTCGCCGCCTACGAGGCGCTCGAGGCGCTGCCGATGCCGTGCGTCGCGCTCGTGCACGGCGCGGCGATCGGCTCCGGCGTCGAGATCGCGGGCGCCTGCGACTTTATCGTCGCCACGCCGGACGCGAGCTTCCGCACGCCGGAAGCGCAGCGCGGCACGGTGGGCGCGACGCAGCGCCTGCCGCGCATCCTCGGCAAGCGCCTCGCCAAGGACCTGATGTTCACCGGCCGCGCGCTCACCGCCGAGGAGGCGCGCGAAGCGGGCTTCGTTTCCCGGGTGACGAGTGACCTCGGCGCTGCCGCGCACGAAATCGCCGCGGCGATCCTCAAGGCGCCGCCACTCGCCCTGCGCCTCGCGAAGCGCGCGATCGACACTGGCATCGAACGCGATCCGCAAGGTGCGAAACAAGTCGAGATCACCGCCATCGAGGAGCAGCTCGCTGCCGGACAATGGATGGGCAAGACCTGATGGAGTGGAAAGCACAGACGCTGGGTGAAGTGCTGGAGCGCCAGGCGCGCGGCCGCGGTACGGCCGAGGCGCTGGTGACGCCGGAGCGCCGCATCACCTACGAGGACCTGTACCTGCGCGCGCGCAGCGCCGCGACGACGATGCACACGCTCGGCATCAGGCGCGGCGATCACGTTGGCATCCTGATGGGCAACGACGAGAAGTGGCTCGCGCTCTTCTACGGCGCGGCGCTGACGGGCGCCGTGACCGTGCCCGTGAACACGCGGTTCAAGGCGGCGGAGATCGCGTTCTGCCTGCAGCAGGCCGATTGCAAGGCGCTCTTCTACGTGCCGCGCTTCCTCAACATCGATTTCGGCGCCATGGTGCGGGAGACCGGCTTCGCGCGCGCCTTCGACATCACCCGGGCGCTGCCCGAATGGTCGATCGGCGACACCGGCACCGTGTCGCCGGACGCTACGCTGCTCATCCAGTTCACCTCCGGCACTACCGCCTATCCGAAGGGCGCGATGCTTACGCACGACAACATGCTGCGCGACGCGTGGGCGGCGGGGACGCGCATCGGCATCCGGCCGCAGGACCGCTACTTCAACTGCCGCCCGTTCTTCCACGTCGCCGGCTCGACGCTCTCGGCGCTGATGGCGCTCGTCGCCGGCGCGACGCTGGTGACGCTGCCGACCTTCGAGCCCGGTGCGGCCCTCGAGCTGCTGGAGCGCGAGCGCTGCACGCTGATCTCCGGCAACGACACGATCTTCCAGATGCTGATGGGTCATGCGGACTTCCCGAAGCGCAAGCTGTCGCTGCGCGGCGGCTGGGCCGCGGCCGGCCCGCAAACCATGCGCAAGATCATCGACGTGCTCGGTGCGAAAGAAATCTGCGCCGCCTACGGACTTTCGGAGGCGTCGCCCAACGTCGTGATGAGCGACTGGCGCGATCCCGAAGAGCTGCGCGTGAATGGCCTCGCCAAGCCGCACCACGGCGTGGCGCTGCGCATCTCGCCCGAGGGCGAGATCCAGGTGCGTGGCTGGAACGTGATGCAGGGCTATTTCAACAACCCGGAAGCGAACGCCAGTGTTTTCACCGAAGACGGGTGGCTGCGCACCGGCGATCTCGGCGAGCTCACCGCCGAAGGACGCCTGCGCATGGTGGGGCGGCTGAAGGACGTGTTTCGCGTCGGCGGCGAGAACGTCGCGCCCGCGGAGGTCGAGGAGGTGCTGCTCGCGCACCCTGCCGTGCAGACCGCTCAAGTGATCGGCGTGCCGGATGCGCGGCTCGGCGAAGTGCCGGCCGCGTATGTGACGTTGAAGGCAGGCATGCGGGCGCAGGAGAGCGAGCTCATCGCCTGGTGCAAGGCGCGTTGCGCCAACTTCCGCGTGCCGCGCTACCTGAGAATCGTCGCCAGCTTCGAGGCCATCGGCATGACGGCGAGCGGCAAGGTGCAGAAGGCGAAGCTGCGCGAGCACGCGCTGCGCGAGCTCGGTCTGACCAGAACCTGAGGAGATCCCATGTTACTTTCCGAAGCGCCGCCCAGCGAGATGGGTTCGGCACTGTTCTCCCGCGACATGGCAGACCAGGGCTACGTCAGCAACCTGGCGCGACTGTGGGCGTGGCGGCCAGACATCTTCGATGCGTTCCTGAAGCTGCGCTCGCTGCTTACGGACAAGGCGACGCTTTCGATGCGAGAGCGCGCCGTGCTGGTGTGCGCGACTGCCGCCAAGGTCGGCGATTCGTATTGTTCGCTCGCATGGGGAACGAGGCTCGCGGTCGAAAGCGATCCTGCGACCGCTGCGGCGCTGCTGCAGCGTCAGACCCCGCCGGCGCTCAACTCCCGCGAGCGGGCACTTGCGCGCTGGGCCGAGCAGGTGGTGAGCGACCCGAACGCGATCAGTGCGCAGGACGTCGATCGTTTGCGCGACGCCGGGCTGAGCGATGACCAGATCTTCAACGCCACGGTTTTCGTGGCATTCCGGCTTGCGTTCTCTACGGTGAACGATGCACTCGGCGCCAGGCCGGATGCGCAACTCGCGGCGTCCGCGCCGGCTGCCGTGCGAGACGCAGTGAAATACGGACGGGCCGTGGCAGGCAGGAGCTAGTCATGTGCAGGAACATCAAGACGCTGTTCAATTTCGATCCGCCAGTCACCGAGGAAGAAATCCGCGCCGCCGCGCTGCAATTCGTGCGGAAGCTGAGCGGCTTCAACAAGCCGTCGAAGGCCAACGAGGCCGCGTTTGCGGCGGCGATCTCGTCGATCGCCGCCGCGTCGCGAAATCTCCTCGGCGCGC
>DASSLQ010000086.1:0-18411 GCA_035689325.1 Burkholderiales bacterium
TGTGATCGGGCAGCGAGCGGGCATCGAACGGCAGCACTTCCACGCCGTAAGGCCGCTTTTCATAGATGGACGCAAAGGCGCGCGGACAGACCATGACGATCTCCGCGCGCGGAAATTGCGCGCGAGCTTTCTTCAGCAGCGGCGTGAGCATGATCGTGTCGCCGAGCAGCAGATGCTGTGCGATGAGCACGCGCTGCACCTGCACCGGCCGCTCGCGCCGCGCCGCCATCCGCATGCCGGCGGCGGCCATCACATAGAGCCGCGGCCAGGCGCGGCTGCGACGCAGGCTCATGCGCGCTCGATCACCCGGCGGAACACGGCTTCCATGCCATCCAGCATGCGCTCGATGCCGAAATGCGCCACGGCGTACTCGCGACCGGCTCTGCCCATGGCCGTGCGTCGCGCCGGATCCCCCATCAGCGCTCCCAGCGCCGCGGCCAGGGCCGTCGCGTCGCGCGGCGGGACGATGAGGCCGGTGCGGCCGCGCTGTACCGCTTCCTCGATCGCGCCCACCGGAGTCGCCACTACCGCGAGGCCGCAGGCCATCGCCTGCATGATCGCCTGCGGCACGCCCTCGTCGCCGAACGAGGGCAGGGTGAAGAGATCGAGGCTGTTCAGCCACACGGGCACATTGTCCTGGTTGCCGACGAAGCGCACGCTCGCCGCGAGGCCTTCCGCTGCGACGCGCGTCTCGAGCCGCGCGCGCTGCGGACCCTCGCCGATCACCACGAGCTGCCAGTCTGCAAAGCGCGGCGCGAGGCGCGCCCACGCATCGAGCACGTAATCATGGCCCTTCCAGTCGCGTAGCGTGGCGACGATGCCAAGCGCTAGGCGCTCGTCCAGCCCGGCCTCGCGCCGCGCCGCGCGGCGATCCATCGGGCGAAAGCGCTCGAGATCGATTCCTGTGGGCACCGACGTCATGCTCTCGAGCGCAAAGTGGTTTCGTGTCGCTAGCTGCGCGCGAAGCGCCTCGCCCGCCGTGACGATGTGCGCGCAGGCCGTCTGGTATAGCCAGCGCGTGGCTCGGTCCTTATGCACGGCAGTGGAGACGTGGCGCGTGCGCACGACCGGCGGCATGCCGCCGAGCGTCGCGCGAGCGAGCGCCACCAGCCAGGAATCGGTCGAGCTGTGCGTGTTGATGACATCGAACCGGCCGCGATGCGCGGCGAGCCAGCGCCGCACCGCGAGCAGCGCGTGCAGCCGTTTCTTCTCGATCGGCAGCGTCACCACCGGAATATTGCGCGCCGCCGCCGCCGGATAGATGTCCGCGCTCTCGGGCGTGAGCAGCGTGACTTCATGGCCGCGCGCGAGCATGCCTTGTGCCTCGGTGAGGATGCGGAGCTCCTGGCCGCCCCAGCCGATCGAGCTTTCGGTGTGAAGGATGCGCAATCAGCGTGCCGTAAGCTGGGCGAGGCTCTCGTCGAGGATGAGGAGTTGCAGCGCCTGCTCCGCCGCGTGCTCGGCGCCGTCGAGGTAATGGCGTGCGAAGCGGTCGACCGCCCCCGCATCGAGCTGCCCGCCGCTTGTGTGCTGCAGGCGCGCGCCGAGCCCCTCCCAGCGCGTTGCCAGCCCGCCACGCAGCCAGTGCCGTAGCGGCGGATTGAAGCCGCGCTTCTTGCGCCGCAGCACCTGCGCCAGCCGGGGATCGAGCGCCTTTTCGAGCACCAGCTTGGGCGGATCGGTATAGCGCTCTCCCGGCGCCAGCGCCAGCACGCGCTCGACGTAGCGGTGATCGAGGAACGGCGCGCGCGCCTCCAGTCCATGCGCCATGGTGCAGAGGTCCGACTTGCGCAGGATGTATTCCGGCAGGTAGTTGGCAAAATCGATCGCCAGCAGCGCTTCGCGCGGCTCGTGCACCTGCTGATCAGGCTCGCGCCAGTAGGTGAACGCGGCTGGCTCGCGTTTCCCCTGCAGGAATGCGCGCTGTGCCGGGGCGAAGCCCGAGAAGCGCAGCGAATACGCGCTCGTCCAGTCCATCGCCAGCTCGGCGGCGAGCTTGCGCTCACCCAGCGCCGGCCGCACCGTAAGCGGCAGGCGCCAGTGGCGGCGCCAGCGGCTGCGCATGTGCTTTCCGATGCGCTTGTAGCCGGCGAAGAGCTCGTCGCCACCGTCGCCGGCGAGCACGACCTTTACCTCCTTGCTCACTTCCCGCGCGAGGTACCAAGTGGGAACACTCGATGGATCGGCGAACGGCTCGTCCAGCGCCGCGACAATGCGCGCGAAGTCCTGATCCACGCGCTGCGGCACCAGGACTTTGGTGTGCGACATGCCGAGCGTAGCCGCCGTCTGCGCCGCGAGCTCCGATTCGTCCATCTCGGTGCCGGGAAACGCCGCGGTGTAGCTCCGATATTGCGTGAGCCGCTGCGCCGCGAGCCGGCTCGCGATGGCCGTGGAATCCACACCGCTGGAGAGAAACAGGCCGAGCGGCCGGTCCGCTACCGTGCGCATGCGCACCGACTCGTCGAGCGCCTCGAGCCAGGACCCGGTAGCCGGCGCGGGCTGCCAATACCGATGCTTGGCGAGGCGGCGCGTGCGAAGGTCGAATTCAAGGTAGTGACCGTTCTCGAGGCGCTGGATGTGGCGGTAGACCGTGCGCGGCGCCGGGATGTAGCGGTGGGCGAGATAGGCATCGATGCCCTCGGACGAGAGCTCGCGCTTCGCCACGGGCAGGTACGGCAGGACCGCGCGCACCAGGGAACCGAACACCAGCTCCTCGCCCAGATGGCTGTACACCAGCGGCTTCTCGCCCATGCGATCGCGGGCGAGATAGGCCTTGCCGCGCCCGAGGTCGACGATCGCGAAGGCAAACATGCCGCGCAGGTTGGCGAGCAGCTTGTCGATGCCCCAGGTTTCGTAGCCGTGCAGGATGAATTCGGTGTCGGCGCGCGTGCGGAACATGTGCCCCGCGGCGCGCAGCTCGCCCACGTGCCGCTCCCAGTCGTACACCTCGCCGTTGTAGACGATCCAGACGTCGCCGCGCTCGTTTGCCATCGGCTGGTCGGCGAGCGGCCGCGGGTCGATGATCGAGAGCCGCGCGTGGATCAGCGCGTTGTGCCAAGCGCCCTGCGCCGGCGCAAGCGCGGCGTCCCAGCCGACCGCGTGCTCGGCGTCCGGGCCGCGCGGCCGCAGTGCCGCCTGGATGGCGCGCGCGAGCTGCGGCGCGACCGCCTGCTGCGCGAAAAAGCCGCCGATGCCGCACATCAGAGCGCGTACTGCGGCGCGTAGCGCTGGAACCAGCGCTCGAGCACGAGGAGCGCCCAGAGCCGCCCGGCATCGCTCGGGCGCGCCGCGGTGGCGAGGCGCTCGATCGTCCGTGGCTGGAACAGGCCGCGCTTCGCGAGGCGCGCAAAGGCGCTCTGCGCCTCGCCCTTGAGGGCGCCGCGGAACCACTCGGCGAGCGGCGGCATGAAGCCCTGCTTGGGCCGGTGCACGACGTCCATGGGCAGCAGCTTCTCCGCGAGCCGCTTCAGCAGGTACTTGCCAGTACGCCCATTCTGCTTGAGCTGCGGGTCGAGCCTGGCGCAGAACTCGAAGAATCGGTGATCGAGATACGGCACGCGCGCCTCGAGCGAAGACGCCATCGTTGCGCGGTCGACCTTGGTCAGCAGGTCATCCGGGAGCCACAAGCGCGCATCGACGTACATGATTCGATCGAGATACTCGGCCGAATTGCACTCGGCGTAGTAGCGCTCGGCGTAGTCCGCCATGCGGCTCGATTGGGCGGCCAGGAAACGCGGTGTGTAGAGCTCGCCGCCCAGGACAGCGTCGAATACCTGCGGGATGGTCACGTAGCGGCGCTCGCGCGGCTCGCCGATCGCCTTCAGCAACCGCTCCTTGCGCACGCGCGCCGGCAACGCATGGACCAGCGGCCGCAGCGGCGAAAAGGATCCGCCGAGCACGCCGGTAATGCGCTCTTCGCGCAGGCGTTTGCGGTAGTTGCCATAGCCGGCGAACACCTCGTCCGCGCCCTCGCCGGTGAGCACGACGGTGACGTGCTTGCGCGTAAGGCGCGCGAGCAGCATGGTCGGCAGCGCCGCCGGGTCGGCGAACGGCTCGTCGTACACCTCCACCCAGTCTTCGAGGCACGAGAGCAGCGCGGAAGGCGCGAGCATCAGCACGTGGCTCGCCGCGCCGATGTGGCGCGCGACACGCTCGGCATGCGCATGCTCACTCTGCGCGGTCGCACCCTCGAAGCCGAGCGTGAACGTGTCGATCGGGCGGCGCGCGATGTCGACCATCAGCGCGCTCACCACGCTCGAATCGACACCGCCGGAGAGAAAGCTGCCGAGCGGCACATCGGCGACCAGCATGCTCTCAACCGAGCGCCGGAGCTCCGCCTCGAGCCGTGCGAGCGCCTCGCTCTCGGCGAGCTCGAGCTTGCGCGAATAGTCGGGCACCCAATAGCGCGTGATCTCGAGCTTGCCGCGCTCCACCACGAGCGAGTGGCCGGCTTCCAGCTTGCGCACCTCGCGGTAGGCCGATTTCGGCGCCGGGATGTATTGCGCTTCGAGGTACAGGCCGAGCGCCTCGAGGTCGGGCTCGCGCGAGACCGCGGGGTGCGCGAGCAGCCCTTTCAGCTCCGAGGCGAAGATGAGCGTGGTGCCGTCCCACTGGTAGTAGAGCGGCTTCACGCCGAGGTGATCGCGCGCGATGAAGAGGCGCTGCGCGCGGCGGTCCCAGAGCGCGAAGCTGAACATGCCCTGCAGATGCTCCAGCATCCGGGTGCCATACTCGCGATAGGCATAGAGCAAGGCTTCCGTGTCGCCGGCAGTGCGCAGCTGGTGGCCGCTCGCAGCGAGCGCGGCGCGCAGCTCGCGGAAGTTGTAGATCTCGCCGTTGAAGATGATGGTGAGCTCGCCGTCGGGCGTGCTCATCGGCTGCGGGCTGCCGGCGATGTCGATGACCGACAGGCGCCGGTGCCCAAGCGCCACGGGCCCGTCGCGGTAGTAGCCGTCCGCGTCGGGCCCGCGATGCGCGAGCCGCGTCGTCATGGCGACGAGCACATCGTCGGCAAAGCGAGTGGGGCCCAGATACCCGGCGAGCCCGCACATTTAACCGGCCTCCACCACGCTCACCACCTCCGCCATGCGGTCGCGAATCGACGGCAGGGTCAGCGCGCGCTCGTAGCCGCGCCGCGCGATCGCCGCACGCTCGGCGTCGTGCGCCAGGTAGTAGCGCGCCTTGTCGCGCAGCTCGTCGACGTCGCGGTAGGTCACGATTTCCTCGCCCAGCCGGAAGTACGCTTCCAGCTCCGGCGAGTAATCGGTGAGCAGGAAGGCGCCGGTCGCCGGCACGTCGAACACGCGCTGGTTGAGCGCCGGATAGCGCGCGGGGTCCCAGTTGGTGATGTTGAGCACGATCTTCGACGTGTTATAGAGGCGCAGCAGCGCTTCGCCCCAGATGCCGCGCGCCTGCAACAGGCGCGCGAGCGGTGAGCCGTGACGCGCGCGCTTGCCCCATTTCCCGTAGATCTCGAGCGGCAGGTCGGTGAGCCGGCCGAGGAGCTGCTCGCGCCGGGCGTTGTGCCCGCCGACGAGCACCATCTCGTGATTGTAAGGCCGGCCACCGGCCGCATAGAGATTGCGATAGCGCGCGAGGTCCATGCCGTAGACCGGCAGCGGATGAATCTGGTCGGCGCGCGGATCGTAGCCGTAGCGGTGCGCGCAGAAGTAGACGTCGTAGATGCGCGCGTCCTGCAGCAGGTCCGGCGTGTCGAGCGGCCCGTCGACGCGCCAGCCGACCACTTTCTCCACGCCGTAGTCGCGCTTCAAGGCGCCGACCAGCTCGGCGTCGACGAACTCGTGCGCCCGGATCACCAAGATCCACCGCGGCCGGAACGAGGCCGCGGCTTCCATGAGCATGCGCCGCTTGAAATTCACGCGGGAGAACGGCAGGCCGCCGCCGATTTCCGGCCCGCGATAGCCCAGTCCGCGCGCCAGCCGGTTCACCGGCTTCAGCAGCACCGGCTGCCAGCGGCTTTCGACCTGGCTGTTGAAGCGCGCCACCTCGCAGCCGAGCGCGCCAAAGGCCTCGGCGCACGATTCGCCGAGCGGGATCATGTCGTCGCCGAAGAAGTAGCTGATGAGTACGCGCTTGCGAGACATCGGTAAGATGCGCGGCGATTCTACGGTGTCGACCGGCACGAACTCAGTGAGGCTGCTTGACGCGAGCGCCTGGACCGCGGCGCTCTTTCTCGCGTCGTCGCTCCTCTCGCATGACGTCGCGCTGCGCCTGGTGCTGCTGGGGGTTGCCACGCTGCTGTGCGCTGGCGTGCTCGCGCGCGAGCGCGGCGCGGTCAGCGCGCTGCCGTCGATCTGGTGGGCGTGGCTCCTGTTCGCCGTATGGGCGGCGGCATCCATCGGGTGGTCGCTGGAGCCGGCCCGCTCGCAGAAGGAATGGCAAAACGAGGTCTTCTATACGACGCTCGCGCTACTCGTCTGCCATGTGGGCGCCCAGGCGCAGCACGCGGCACGCGCCTTTATCGTGGCGCTCGCGACCGGCGGGGCACTGGCGTGTCTTTCCGCGCTATGGGCGTTCGCGAGCGGCCTGCCGCCGGAGTCAGACGCCGGCTGGCATGGCGCCGCCGGCAATCATTCCGCTGCGTTGCTGACCCTCATGCCGTGCGCGCTGGCGGCGCTCTGGTACGCGCGGCAGGCGAGGTGGCCGCGATTGGCCCTATGGGCCGGCGCGCTTCTGATCGTGCTTTTCCTGGCTTCGGCCTTCGCCACGCAGAACCGCACCGTCTGGCTCGGCTTTGCGCTCGAGGTCGCGGTGTTCGTCGTGCTGCTCGCACTGCGCCGCGCCGGCGACAGGCGTGCGCAACTCTCGATTGCGCTCGCGGGCGCCGTGGTCGTTGCGGCAACCGTACCGGTGGTGCTGCTCGTGCAGGCCGAGCGCGAGATCACGGGTGCGTTCAGCATAAGAGCCGATCCGCGCTTCAGCATCTGGCCGAAGGCGATGCAGCACATCGAACAGCGGCCGCTCGCCGGTTATGGATTCGGCCGCGGGCTGCTTCGCGACCGCCTGCCGGGAGAAGCGAATCAGGAGCTCGCCTGGCACGCCCATAACTTGTTTCTCGATGTGACGTTGCAGACCGGCCTTATCGGCCTGGTGCTCTTCGTTGTGCTGCTCGCGGCAGTCCTGCGTCACGGCCTGCGCTTCGCGGCTGACGCGAACGCCGTGAGCGCGGCGTCCGGCATGGCGCTGATTGCCGTGCTGGTCGGCATGCTGACGCGCAACATGACCGACATGCTGTTGGTGCGGCAGAACTCGCTGCTCTTCTGGGGGCTGACGGGCGTGCTGCTCGCCTGGGGCGCACGCGGGCGCGGCGCGTGAGAATCCTCGTCATCCGGCGCGACAACATCGGCGATCTCGTCTGCACCACGCCGCTCCTCGCGGCGCTGCGCGCGCGCTACGCGCAGGCGCATCTCGCCGCGCTCGTGAATTCGTACAACGTAGCGGTGCTGGAGGGCAACCCGCACGTCGACGCGGTGCACAGCTACACCAAGCTGAAGCATCGCGCGCCCGGCGAATCGCGCATTGGCATCCTTGCCGGCCGGCTCGCGATGCTGGCGCGGCTGCGCCGCGAGCCGTTCGACTATGTCGTGCTCGCCAAGGACAGCGCGGACCGCCAGGGCCTCGCGCTCGCGCGGCAATTGCGGCGGCGAAATATCGTCGGCTTCGCCAACCCCGGCGATAAGCGCATCACCGTGCCGGTGCCGGCGCTGCCCAATGCGGAACTGCACGAAGTGCAGGTGCTGCAGCTCCTCGCAGCCGCCATGGATGCGCCGCAGGCCGATGGCCCGGTACGCGTTTACCCGAGGGCAGCGCTGGTCGACTCCTGGCGGCGGCGGCTGTCGCTCGGTGCGAGGCGCCGCTGGATCGCGCTCCACGTCAGCGCGCGCGAGGCCGAGCGGCGCTGGCCGGCTGAGCGCTGCGCAGAGTTGATACGGCGGCTCGCGAGCGCGGACACGGGCATGTTGCTGCTGTGGTCGCCCGGCGCGGCGGACAACCCGGCGCATCCGGGCGACGACGACAAGGCAGCGGAGATCATGGCGCGCGTCGGGGCCAACCCAGCAGCGGTAGCGGCGCCCACCGCGTCGCTCGCCGATTTGATCGCGGTGCTTGCGCTATGCCGCGGCTTCATCGGAGCCGATGGCGGCGCCCTGCATATCGCCGCCGGGCTCGGCTTGCCGATCGTGGGGCTTTACGAAGAGCGCAAGACGAAGCGCTGGCACCCGTGGAAGGTGCCTTACGAGATGGTCGTCACTCCTACCGGCCGGGTAGAAGATATTCCGGTAGAAGAAGTGGCTCAGGCCGCCGCGCGATTGGCGGCGTACTGGATGCGGTAGAGCCGCGCGTAAATGCCGTCACGCGCGAGGAGCTCGGCATGCGTGCCGAGCTCGGTGAGCCGGCCGCGCTCGAGCACCGCGATGCGATCCGCGCGTTCGATGGTCGAGAGCCGGTGCGCAATCACGATGGTGGTGCGCCCGCGCATCAGGGTATCGAGCGCAGCCTGCACCTGGCGCTCCGATTCGGAATCGAGCGCCGAGGTGGCCTCGTCCAAGATCAGCACCGGCGCGTTCTTGAGCAGCGCGCGCGCGATCGCCAGGCGCTGCCGCTGGCCGCCCGAGAGGCGCAGGCCGTTCTCGCCGATCAGCGTGTTAAGGCCCTCGGGCGTCTCGCGGATGAAGCTCATGGCGTGCGCGGCTTCGGCCGCGGCGATGACGTCGTTCTCGGAGGCGCCGACCATGCGGCCGTAGGCGATGTTGGCGAAGATGGTGTCGTTGAAGAGCACGATCTCCTGGCTGACGAGCGCGATATTGGCGCGCAGGCTCTCGAGCGTCAGCGCCTGGATGTCGTGCCCGTCGAGCAGGATGCGGCCGGCGGCGGGCGAATAGAAGCGCGGTACCAGGTTGACGAGCGTGGTCTTGCCGCCGCCCGAAGGCCCGGCGAGCGCGAGGGTCTCGCCCGGCCGCACGCGCAGGTCGATGCCGGCGAGCGCGGGCTCAACGCGCGTCGGATACGTGAAGTGCACGCCTTCGAACGCGACTTCGCCGCGCGCGCGCCCGATGGCGATGCGGCCGCTGTCTTCTTCCGGCGGCGTGTCCATCAGGCCGAACACGCTTTCCGCTGCCGCGAGCCCGCGCTGGATGTACGGGTTCATCTCGGTGAGATGCTTGAGCGGCGCGAGCAGCATCAGCATCGCGGTCATGAAGGACGCGAACTCGCCGACGGTCGCCTTGGTGGCGATCGTGTCGTGCATCGCGATGTAGACGATGACCGCCACTGCGGTGGCCGCGAGCACGTGGGTGATCGGCGTGGTCAGGGCCGCTGCGACCTGCTCGCGCATGAGGAAGCCGCGCAAGCGCTGCGCGGTGGCGACGAAGCGCTGCGCTTCGTAGGACTCGCCGCCGTAGACCTTGACGACCTTCTGGCACTCGATGGCCTCCTGCAGCACGTGCACCAGGTCGCCGGTAGAGCGCTGCGCGCCGCGTGCCATGCGGCGCAGCCGCGCGGCGATGACGCGCACGGTGAGGCCGACGGGCGGCGCGATGAGGAGCGCGATGAGCGTGAGCTTCCAGTTGAGGTACATCAGCCAGCCGAGCAGGCCGATCACCGAGATCGAGTCGCGCACCAGCACGGTGAGCACCGTCGTGGCCGCGCCGCTGACGCCGTTCACGTCGTAGGCGACCTTCGAGAGCAGCGACCCCGAGGTGTGGTCGTCGTAAAAGCGCGCCGGCAACCGCAGCAGCCGGTCGAACATCGCCGTGCGCAAGTCGAGCACCACGCGGTTCGCGACCCAGGTCAGCAGATATGACGAGCTGAAGGTGAGGATGCCGCGCAGCAGAAAAATCCCGACGATGGCGCCGGCGAAAACGATCGGTGGCACATCCGTCCCGCCGGGCGCGAAGCCGTGGTCGAGGAGCGGCTTGAGCATCGCCGGAAAAAGCGGTTCGGTCGCCGCGCCCGCGACCATGCAGACCACGGCGAGCGCGAACACGCGCGCGTACGGGCGCACGTAGGACAGCAGCCGCGCGTAAAGCTCGTGCGAGCTCGGCAAGCTCATGCCGCCTCGCGCGCCAGGCGCTCGTAAAGCGCGGTGAGTCGGCCTGCCATCGCATCGATGCCGTAGCGCTCCGCGGTGGCGCGCGCCGCCTGCGACAGCGCGCCCGCGCGCACGGCGCGATCAGCTTCCTCCAGCAGGCGCGCGATGCCCGACGCGTCGTCGGGCTCGCATATCCAGCCGTTGACCCCCTGCACGATGATCTCGGCGGCGCCAGCGTGCGTGCTGACGATTGCGGGAAGTCCCATGGCGAAAGCCTCTAGCACGGTATTCGGAAACGGATCGTACCGGCTCGGCAGGATAAGGCAGTCGGCGGCGGCATAAAGCGGCCGCACGTCGTCGCGGCCGCCCAGAAAGCGCACCCGGTCCCCGAGCGGCGCAGCCTGCGCGGCGTAGCGCCCCGCTTCGCGGTCCTTGCCCACGACGACAAGCCAGTACGAGGCGTGATTCGCCACCTTGAGCGCTTCGATGGCGGCCCCAAGCCCCTTGCGGGAGAAACCCGAGCCGACGAAAAGGAACAGCGTGTCGCGCGGCTGGCAGCCGAGCTCGGCGCGCGCCGCGCCGCGCAGCTCCGCGCGCAGGCGCGGGTGGAAATAGTTGAGGTCGACGCCGCTGTACACCACGTGCAGCTTGCCGGCATCGATGCGAAAGGCACGCCGGATCTCGTCGGCCACCATGCGCGAGTTGCAGATCACGGCACGCAGGCGCGGATGCTCGAAGAGCCGCCGCTCCGCGGCGCAGACATACCGGTGGTATGGGCTCATCGCCATGCCCAGGCGCTCGAACACGCCGCCAACGCGCGCGCGCAGCTCGAGCCAGCGCCGGTGCACGCCGTCGCCCGCGCGATACACGTCGCAGCCGGGAATGCGCTCGTGCGATTGCACGACATCGAAGCCCTCGCGCCGCCATGCCGCGCGCGCGGCGCGTGCGAACGACCAGTCGCGCCATACCTTGCCGACATGGAATGGATCCACCCGCAACACGCGGCGCGCTCCCCAGCCCTCCGCGTGCCGCGCGATCAGCGTCACCTCTGCCCCCGCGCGCTCGAGCGCCGGCAGCGCGCGCGCGATGAAGCGCTCGGCGCCGCCGAATGCGTTGTAGCGCTGGCGCACGATCGCGAGCTTGAGCTTCATGCAGCCTGGGCGAGGAGTTCCCGCGCGGCAGCATGTACGGCGTCGACCGGCAGCAGCGTCAGGCACTCGCTCACCTTGCCGCCGCCGCAGCCATCGAGGCCGCAGGGCCGGCAGGTGTGCGTGCTGGTGATGACGCGGCGCTCGACCGCCCACGGTCCCCATTCGTCCTCGCCGCTCGGTCCGAAAAGCGCGACCGTGGGCGTGCCCATGGCGGCGGCGAGATGCATCGGCATGGAATCGACACCGATGAAAAGCCGTGCGCGCGCGGTGAGCGCGCCGAGCTCCTTCAGCGTGAGCCGGCCCGCGAGGTTGAGCGGCGCGCTTGCCGTGCGGCCGAGGATCTCGTCGATGAACGGCGTTTCATCCGGCGCCGACGTGAGCACCACCGGATGACCCTCGGCCGCGAGCCGATCGGCGAGCTCGGCGTTGCGCGCTGCCGGCCAGCACTTGAAATGCCAGCGCGAGGCCGGGTGCATGTGCACGAAGTCCGCCGGCAGCCCGAGGGCGTCGACACGGCGCTCGGCCGCGTCGCCGGGCACGAAATGGACGTTGCGTTGCTGCAAACCGGGCTGCACGCCGATGCGGCGCAAAGCATCAAGATTGACTTCCACCATGTGCCGGTGGTGCGCGATCGGGTACAGGTGCGTAAAGCTCTGCGACCACCAGCGGCCGCGCGCGCGCACGATAGGCGCCACGGCATGGCGTACGCCGAGGAGCCGCGCCAGCCACGCGCCGCGCGGATGCTCGGTGAGATGCACCAGCAGGTCGTAGCGCCTCGCGCGCAGCGCGCCGAACAGCGTGCGCTCGTTGCGCAGCTGGGCCCACACGCCGAGCGAGCGCCACTTGCGCCCGATGCAATGCAGCTCGGCGAGCGCCGGATGGCCTTCGAGCATCGGCGCGGTGTCGTCGTATACCAGCGCGTCCACTTCCAGCCCGGGCGCGTGCGCCTTGAGTACGGAGATGACCGGCGCCGCCAGCAGCACGTCGCCGTAATGCCGCAGCTTCACCACGAGCGCCCGCGTGCATTCCCCCAGCGCGACGGCGTCCCTCACCATCCCGCGAGGGTACCTTAATCGAGCCGCCAGGCCACGGAGGCATAGGCGGCGCGCCCGGGCGCCGGGAGCGCGCTGAATGTGTTCGGCCCGGTCGCTGCCGCGTAGCTGAAGTAGCCCTTGTCGAAGAGGTTGCGCACCTCGAGCGCGAGCTGCCAGCGGCGCGCTAGCGCGTGCTCGACCTTGGCATCCGCCACGGTGTAGGTCGGCATCTCACGCGGGAAAGTGTTGGCCTGGTCGTTGTCGAAGCGCTGTTCGCCGACGTGACGCAGGTTGAAGTTGACGCGGCTGCGAGGCGCGTAGGTCCAGGAAACGCCCGCCGTCGCCAGCACCTCCGGCACCAGCGGCACGGCGTTGCCGCTCACGTCCACGCCGCCGTACGCCCCGGAGCGAAAGCGCGCCTGCTGCAGGGCGAGCGCCGCGCGCAGGTCGATGCTCGGCGTGGCGCGCCAGATGCTCTCCAGCTCGAAGCCGCGCCGCTCGGTCGGCGAGAGATTGATATTGGAGAAGGTGAGCGGGCTGAAGTAGATCTCGTTCTCGAGCCTGATGTCGTGCACGCTCGCACGCAGGAAGAGCCGGCCGTTCTCATACTCGGCACCGAGCTCGGCGGCGCGCGCCGTCTGCGGCTCGAGCAGCTGCGTCGCGCACGGCGGGAAGAAGCAGGCGTTCTCATCGAAGTTCGCGAGCCGGAAGCTGGTGCCGTATCTCGCGTATCCGTGCCAGCCGCCGCCGAGCGCCTGGCGCACCGCCGCCTCGTACGCCGGCAGATGGTGCGTGCTGCGCCGGTCGTCGAGTGGAAACACTTCCTCGGTTAGCCGCTGCGTGACGCGCTGCGCGCGCGCCCCGAGCACGATACGCGTGCCCTCTGCCACCCAGACGTTCGCCTGGGCGTACACGCCCGTGCTCGTCTGCTCGCCGGTGCGGCGCGAGAACGGCGCAGCGGTGTCGGTGGGGCTCGTGGCGCTGAGCGTGCGGTAATCCCAGGTCTCGTAGTCCGCGCCGACGATGACCTCCTGCCTGCCGTAGCGCAGCCGCGCGCGCGGCGTGAAGCTCCACAGGTTCGCATCGGTGTCGGTAAAGAAGCCGCCGAAGGCCGCAAAGAATGCGCGGGTCGTGCGTTGCCGGTAGCCGAGATCGGCGGAGAGCTCGTGCGCGCCAACGTGCTGCGTGCCGCCGAGCACGGCGTTGGCACCGTCGCGCTCGCGCCAGTCGTTAGGCGTCTCGGTCTGGCGCGGATCCGCGGCGATCTGCGCCTCCGTCAACGAGCCCGGCAGGCGCTGGCGCTGCTCGTCCACGCCGAGCTTGAAATAGGCGCGCGTGGCGCCGAAGTCGCCATCGATGCGCGCGAGCGCATTCTTCTGGCGGTAATGGCTGTTCGCGCGATAGCCGTCGGTATCTTCATAGGACGCCGCGATAGCGCCGCCCAAGGTCTCACCTTGGCGCCCATAGCCACCGCGGAACTCCTCGGTGCCGTAGCCGCCGGCGCGCGCGAGGGCGAGCGCGCGCTCCTCGCCTGGACGGCTGCGGCGCGTGATGATGTTGATGGTGCCGCCCGTGGCGCCGGCGCCGTAGAGCACCGCGCCGCCGCCGCGCACGATCTCGATGCGCTCGATCGATTCGAGCGGAATCGCGGAAAGCTGCGCCGATTCAAGATCGCTCTCCGTGAGCGGCAGGCCGTCGAGCAGCACGAGCGTGTTCTGGTCGCCGGTGATGCCGAAACCCCGCAGGTCTACCTGCGGGTTCTGCGTCCCGGCGAGATCGCGGATCTGCAGCAGCCCGAATTGGGCGAGGATGTCGCCGAGATTGGAAGACGCGCTCTTGCGGATGTCGTCCGCCGTGATAACCGTCACACCGATGGGCAAGTCACGCCGGGAGTCCGTAAACCGCGTGGCGGTGATGACGACGACGTCGCCTTGGGCAATGGAAAGCGAGACAAATCCGCCGGCGAGGAGACCGGCGATGATGCGGCGCATGTGAACCTCCCTGGCGTCTTCCCCGACGCCTCAAGTGGTTAGCGAATGCGCCAGGCCGGTCTCCGGACTCGCGAGCGATGCCTGCTCGCCTTCCCGCGCTCGCGCGCAGTGGCAGTGATGAGCGGCTATCTCGCTTACCGTTGCGGGGGCAGTCGAGGCTTTGCACCTCGTTCCCGAGCACCTGGCAGCAGCGCAATCATAAACAGGGGGCTGGCCCCAAGGTCATGAAGTACATGCAAAAGGCGCGCTTACTTCTTGACGCAGCTTGAAATTTGCAACATAGTCGCGCCCGTGGAGGCGGAGTTCAATTCCCTCGAAGCCAAGGTCGAGCAGTTCGTGCGCCTGTGCGAGCGGCTGCGCGCGGAGAACAGCGAGCTGCGCCAGCAACTGGCGGCCGCCCAGAAGGACGCCAAGCTCCTGCACGAGAAGATCGACGGCGCGAAATCGCGGCTCGAGGGATTGCTCAGCAAGCTGCCAGGCTGATGGCTGAAGCGGCCAATACAGTCGAAGTGCAGCTCCTTGGCCGCACCTACCGTGTCGCCTGCGAGGAAAACGAGCGCGAGGCGCTGATGCAAGCGGTCGCCTACCTCGACGGCAAGATGAACGAGATTCGCCGCGCCGGCAAGGTGATGGGTGCGGAGAGAATCGCCGTGATGGCCGCGCTCAACGTGGCCCACGAATTGCTGAGTGTCAAGCTCGGCTCGGGCTTCGACATGGGCCAGGCGAAGAAGCGCCTCTCGGCGATCGAATCGCGCCTCGATGCGGCGATTGCAAAACAGGAAAAGTTGTTCTAAAAGATTGCTGTTCCCTGCTGTGCACGACAGGGCTCAAATTTTCCGAACCGATAGCTTCCTTCGGTTGCGGCCCTAGTGTCACTGTTGTGAGCGTCCCAAGCGCCGCAGTTCTTACTTCGGCGCGCTGCCGGACGCACCTGATGTGACCGGAAAGCGACCACCCTGTTTAGCCAGGGTTCGGGAGCCGAGCCCACCGGCACAAGCGGGGGACGCCTCCCTCCCACGATGAAATACTGGCTGATGAAGAGCGAGCCGGACGAGTGCTCGATCGATGACGTGCTCGCGGCGCCCGAGCGCAAGACACCCTGGAGCGGCGTGCGCAACTACCAGGCGCGCAATTTCATGCGCGACCAGATGAGCGTCGGCGACGGCGTATTGTTCTACCACTCGAGCTGCGCGGAGCCGGGCATCGCTGGAATCGCAGAGGTCGCCTCCGCTGCGTACACCGATGAGACGCAGTTCAACCGCAAGAGCCCGTACTACGACCCCGCATCGAAGCGCGATGCGCCGCGCTGGGTCAACGTCGATGTGCGCGCGCTGCGCAAGACGCGCCTCGTGCCGCTCGCGGAGCTGCGCAAGCACAAGCCGCTCGCGAACATGGTGCTGCTGCGCCCGGGCAACCGGCTGTCGATCACGCCGGTGAGCGCGGCGCAGTGGAACTACATCACGGGCCGCCTGTTTTGAAGAACGACACGCTGCTGCGCGCGCTGGCGCTCGAGCCCACCGATCACACGCCGATCTGGCTCATGCGCCAGGCTGGCCGCTACCTGCCGGAATACAACGCGACGCGCGCCAAGGCCGGCAGCTTTCTCGCGCTGGCGCAGTCGCCGGCGCTCGCCACCGAGGTGACACTGCAGCCGCTCGAGCGATTTGCGCTCGATGCCGCAATACTCTTCTCCGACATCCTCACCATTCCGCACGCCATGGGCCTCGGCCTGCAGTTCACCGAGGGCGAAGGCCCGCGCTTCGAGCGGCCGCTGCGTGACGAACGCGCGATCGGCGCGCTCGCCGTGCCGGACCCGGCGTCAGAGCTCGGTTATGTGCTCGACGCCGTGCGCCAGATCCGCCGCGCGCTGGCCGATAGCGTGCCGCTCATCGGCTTCGCCGGCAGCCCCTTCACCCTCGCCTGCTACATGATCGAAGGCGGCGGCAGCGATGACTGGCGCACGGTGAAGACGATGCGCCACGCGCGCCCGGATCTTCTCCACCGCGTGCTGCAAGTAAACGCGCAGGCGGTGACCGCGTACCTGCAGGCGCAGATCGAGGCCGGCATCCAGGTGGCGATGATCTTCGACACCTGGGGCGGCGTCCTCGCGTACGAGGATTACGTGCCGTTCTCGCTCGACTACACGCGGCGTATCGTGCGCGAGCTGCGCGTGCCGACGATCCTCTTTACGAAAGGCGGCGCTCCATGGCTGCGCGAGATGCTGGCGAGCGGCGTGAGCGCTATCGGCCTCGATTGGACGTGCGATGCGCGCGCCGCGCGCAAGCTCGCGGCAGGACGCGTCGCGCTGCAAGGCAACCTCGACCCCGCCGCGCTCTTCTCACCCGAAAAAGCATTGCGCGCGGCCGCGCGCGGCGTGCTCGATGCGTTCGGTCCGGAGCCCGGCCACATCTTCAACCTGGGGCACGGCATCGCGCCAACCACAGCGCCGGCCGCCGTCGCTGCACTTGTAGATGAAGTGCGCGCTTACAGTAGTGCCCGGTCGAAAAGTCGCAAACCCTCTTGACTTATGCACAAAATTCGGCCGCCCAAAGGGAAATTACAGCGCCTGCGTGGCGCACTGGCGACAAGGCGCTAAGCAACTGAAACAAGAGAAGAAAAAAGCGAATCGCGCAGGGCACCGAAGTGCGAAAGCGCGGCCGCCGCGCCATGTTACATCGGCATGAAGCGCTTACCCACAGTTTTATCCACACCTACTAAGTCCTTGCCCGGCCGAAAGAATTCTTGCGCGCGGATTGCGCTCGAGGTGCCGCTGCCGCGGCTCTTCGACTATGCGGTGCCGAGCGGCGCCGTGCTCGCTTCCGGCGATCGCGTGACCGTACAGCTCGGCCGCCGCAACCAGACGGGCGTAGTGATCGAGGCGGATATCGCGAGCGACCTCGTCGCCCCGCGGCTGAAAGCGATCATCGATGTGCGCAGCGATGCGCCGCGGCTGCCGGCCGACTGGCTCGAGCTGATGCGCTTTCTTTCGACGTATTACCAGCGGCCGCTCGGCGAGACTGTCATTGCGGCGTTGCCGCCGCGCTTGCGCTCGGTGAAGCCGCTGCCGCGCAAAGCGCTGCAAACCGTCGGCGAGCTTGCCGGAACCGAGTTCGTGCCGCTGCATGCATTGACTGCCGATCAAACACGCGTGGTGGAAGCGATCGCCGCCAAGCTCGGCAAGTTTGCGCCGCTGCTGCTGCACGGCGTCACCGGCAGCGGCAAGACGGAGGTCTATCTGAACCTCGTCGCGCGCTTGCTCGCGCGCGGCGATCAAGTGCTCGTCCTTGTGCCCGAAATCAGCCTCACCCCACAGCTCGAAGCACGCTTCCGCGAGGCGTTCCCGCGCGCGCGCCTCGCGCTCATGCACAGCGGCCTGGAAGACATCGCGCGCACCAGCGCCTGGCTCGCCGCCGCACGCGGCGAAGCGTCGATCGTGCTCGGAACCCGGCTCGCAGTGCTCGCACCGCTGCCGCGCCTTGGCCTCATCGTGGTGGACGAGGAGCACGACGGCTCGTTCAAGCAGCAGGAGGGCTTGCGTTACTCGGCGCGCGACGCCGCGGTCTACCGTGCGAAGCTCGCCGGGTGCCCGGTGATCCTCGGCAGCGCGACGCCGTCGCTCGAGAGCTGGTACAACTTCCGGCAGGGACGCTATGAGCGTCTCGAGCTCGCCCAGCGCGCCGCGCCGGGCGCGGAGCTGCCTACCGTGCGCACCATCGACCTGCGCGAGCAGCCGCTGGAGGATGGCTTTACGCCGCCGATCATCAGCGCAATCGCCGCGCGCCTTTCGCGTGGCGAGCAGAGCCTCGTCTTCATCAACCGCCGCGGCTACGCGCCGGTGCTGACTTGCGAGGCCTGCGGCTGGTGTGCCGCCTGCGCTCGCTGCACCGCGCACCTCGTGCTGCACGCTGCGGAGCCGTTAACGAAGGACCGTAAAGGCAGCTTGCGCTGCCATCATTGCGGCGCCGAGGAAGGCATTGCGCGCGCGTGCCCGACCTGCGGCAATGTCGACCTGAAGCCGATGGGCCGCGGCACGCAGCGTGTCGAAGAGACGCTCGCGGCGCGCTTTCCAGGCGCACGCATCGTACGCATCGACCGCGACAGCGCGCGCCGGCGCAACGAGCTCGTGCGCACGCTGGCGGGGCTGCGGGCGGGGGTTGGCGACATCCTGGTCGGCACGCAGCTGCTGG